>JABMMK010000026.1 GCA_013205605.1 Cytophagales bacterium
GGTTTGATCTTCGGCAAGGGTAAAATTAAAATGAGTAGGAGAAATAGATTTTGCATCATAAAAAGCAATGGTTCCCAAGGTAGCCAAGGCCATCCCTTTGACCCATTCCCGACGTGTAATTTGAGACATAATGTAATAGGTTTATGTAAAGCACAAACTTATTAAATATTCACTGTTTCTGTATACTGATCGGGTTTTATTTAATCAAACAAAAGCCATTTAACTCCATAGCCAAAAACATTACCCATCGCTGGATGCAAGTAGGCAGCGTAATAGTTAGTGGTTAAAAGTCCTTGGGTGACATTGGACATTTTGAAAAATAATCGAACCCGATTAATTCTAAGATTTACATAGGCATCGGCTTGGACAAATGCAGGAAGCTGAAAATAGTCTTGAAGGTGATATTGTTGGAATACCGGCATATAAGCATCTGCATAATAAGCGGATTGATGCTGAAGATCTATACCAAATTGCAAATACAGTAACTTCTTATATTGCACATTCAGGGCTAAGTTGGCATTTGCCACAAAACTAGGCATTCGTATAATATCAGGTCCAGTACTCGTATTAGCATGAAACCGAGTTCCCCACTCAAACTTCCCAAAATTTCCACCTACATCTACACTGGTCCTAAATACTCCTATCGCTTCCTTCGTTTGTTTTACATTCGCCAGCGAATCAAAATATACCCAATTTCCAATGCGCTGAATGGTGACATAGGGTTTGACATAAAACTGTTTCGACCGATAGGTCAATCCTCCTTCTAATACGTCAAATTGAATATTAGCAAAATCATTTTTCCATCGATACGAAATATTATGCACCCAATTTTGTGCAATGCTAGGGCTCGTAGAGGTACGTTGAAAATTAGCATAAAACCATGGCGATGAAAATTGGGCCGCTAGCTTGTAATCTGATCCTAAAAGATATTCCCCTTCCGCTGTAAAATCTGTTTGATCCGAAAAGGACTGATGTAACCAAAGACCTAGGTAATTTTCAAAACGATCTAGTTTAGCATCGTTCATGGGATTGTAAACGGACCAATAACGTTGCTTTAAATGAGCTCTATAAATGAATTTCCTAAATACGCCTTTTATGCCCGTTTGATGGCTATAAGAATTCCATTGATTTTCATTGTACATAGAATCAGGGACAGAAGGTGCCTGAATGTAATTAATGTACGTTTTAGGATAGAAACGATCTGCCAGTGACATGTCAAAATCCATATCTCTATACTTCACCTTACGGGTCTCTAAATCAAATCGCTGGAAAAATTGCAAGCCCTTGAAGCCAATAAATTCATGGTATAGGTGAAACTTTAAAAATTGATCATTGGATTGGCTAGTGGAGTTGGATAAGATCGCTGTGTTATCTAGGTAATTTAAGGCAGCTGTTGGCGTCTGTCCCGCAGTCAATTTTACTCCTCCTTGATCATTGGTTCCTTGGTCAAAATAATTTAAATGACCTAAAATGCGGTATTTATTATTTCGAGAGCGAAAATTAGAATGCAATAAAACACCCCATTGGCCTAATAAAATCTGATCCCCTTTTTTGAAGGCCGCATCAGTTAGTACTTTATCTGCAACTACGCGCTGTAATTCTAAACCGACGTTCCAAAGAGAATCAATGTTTCGAGCAAATGAGAAATTCAATCGGGTTTGACCACCTCCCCCTAAGCTATAGTCAATGTCGGAAAATGGTGATTTCGTATTGTAATATTTGACTTCATCCGAGTCAAAGGCATAGGGTATATAGGCATTATAACCTAATTGGGTTCCCAAGGAACTAGGAGATTTAACAAAAACATTTCGCACGGCAGTACCTTCATTTCCAAGATTAGCTGTTAAAAAATAGGCTTTTTCTTGAAATAGGTATCGTTGGAATAAATGAAGAGACGTGTCGATATTTCGATCAACTAGTTTAGCATTTAGAATATCACTTTCTAAAAAATAATGTGTAGAATTGGGGCCATAAATTTGTTTGGTCGAATCATCCAACGCCGCTCGGCCGCTTTTGGAGGATTGAGTGGGAGTTTTGGTCAAATTAGGGTCAGGAAATCCACCGTTAGGATTAGGTTGGGATGGATCCATTGAACCCTGTCCGGAGGATTGTGGTCTCATAGGAGATTGTGGTCTCATAGGAGTTTGCCCTAGAGTCAACGCAATGGGCAAAACCAACATAAAAAATATAAGTATACTCCTTATTTTCACGGGTCAAAGGTAAATATTTTTATGGGAATTACCTTTTCATTTTATTGGCCAACCAAGCCCAAAACTCTTTCTCTTGGTTTACAAAAGACATTTCGATGGGCAAGTAATGTAATTTTTCTTTCAAGTCAGGGAAGCTTGAAAATGAATCTATGAAGCGCATGTAATCTTTATGAGTAGTTAATATCCCTTCATCAACGGGTAATTTTTGTGCCATTTGATTTAGTTCGCTTATCTCATCGTTGGAGAAAGCATGATGATCTGGAAAAATACGTTCTGATACTACTTGAAATTGACTCGATACATATTCAGAAAAGGGTAATGGATCAGCAATGCCTGCTAACAAATGCCATTTGATTTTTTTAGCAGGGGGACTAACGATCTGACCATATTGTATGTGCGTATAAAAAATAGGAATGGAAGCCGGGACATATTTTCTCGCTTTTCGTGTAAACTCAGATTCGTTTAAATCCTGAGGACAACGATTAACAAATAAAGCATCCGCTCGACGAATACCCGAAATGGATTCTCTCAAGCGGCCCATAGGCATCATTTGATCCTCAAAAAAGGGTTTATTATACGTCGTACAAACGATATTTAAATTTCCGGTAATCCGACGATGTTGAAAAGCGTCATCTAAAATGACCGTATCGAGAAAAGGAAAATCATCTACCATTTTTTGAACACCCATAGGTCGTTTTTCACAAACAGCTACGGGCACATTAGGAAATAATTTTTTATAAGCTAATGGCTCATCCCCTACATCTTTGGCTGTTGACAATGGCTGCACCCATTGAAAACCTTTGGTTTTACGTCCATAGCCCCGACTGAGCACACCCACTTCAGATTTCCAAGGCCAATGTTGGACTATGTAGGTGACTAATGGACTTTTGCCGGTACCGCCAACGGATAAATTACCAATCACTAAAATTAAGGGGGAAGCGAATTTTTGAGAGCTAAGCACTTGGCAATCAAACAATAAATTCCGCAAGGAACTTATTACCTTAAAAAGTAAAGCAGGAATAAAGGTTAAAATAGTTCTCATCATGACAAGTTAAAGCTAAAAATAATTGATCAGGCAGCAAAACTCAGAAGAAAATAATAAATTGCATGCATGTCCAATCCCGTAATCGAAGTAAAAAGAAGAACCTTACATTTTCACCTAGAAGCGGGAACCTCGCGGGGAGTATTAACTCAAAAAAATAGCTATTTTTTGCAAATATCAAATCCTTCCCATACTGAATTTGTGGGTTTGGGGGAAGCAGGGCCTTTGTTTGGACTTAGCCCCGAATTTAAAGAGGATGCCTATGATGATTTCCAAAAGGCTGTCAATCATTTACCTAAAGAATTACCTACAAATAATTCAGAAGTGGCAGCATGGATTTCCGCTATTCCATTTGACCAACCTTCCTTTCGATTTGCGGCAGAAATGGCCATCATAGATTATTTAAATCAACAGGATGGTATTTATTTTCCAAATGATTTTACGGACCGACAAGCACCTGTACCGATCAATGGACTTATATGGATGGGTTCGAAGGAATACATGCAAAAACAAATTGAAGCAAAATTAGCTGAGGGCTTAACTTGTTTGAAATTGAAAATAGGTGCCATTGATTTTGAGTCTGAAATAGACCTGATTCGATCAATCAGAGATTCGCATTCTGAGAAAGCGTTGACGATCCGATTGGACGCTAATGGAGCGTTTAGCGTACCTGAAGCGGCATATAAGCTAGAAAAATTATCGAAATTTGGAATCCATTCGATTGAGCAACCAATTAAAGCGGGGCAATGGAATGAAATGGCCCATTTATGTAAGCAGTCAGCAATCCCAATAGCCTTAGATGAGGAATTGATTGGAGTACAAGATTCCGAAGAGGTATTAGAAACGATTAGGCCGGCTTACATTATTTTAAAACCTAGTTTTTTAGGAGGCTTTGGGGCAACCATGCAATGGATTAATTTGGCCAATGAAAAGAAAATTGGTTGGTGGATTACCTCCGCATTAGAGTCGAACGTTGGATTGCAGGCCATTGCCCAATTTACAGGGCAGTTTACCGACTTGATCCCGCAAGGATTAGGAACTGGATTGCTGTATGCCAACAACTTAGCCAGTGGACTAAATACTCGGCAGGGAAATATTTATTTTGACTCAAAATTCCCGAGGGAAAATCCATTTCAAAACTTATCTTTGTAAAAAAAAATTAATTAAAAGGAATGAATACTATTGACGAGGCGATGATTGCCATTTTACAAAAGCGATTAGAATTAAGCAAATTAAGCTATTCGGATGACACCTATGATGATGTAGAAGAAGTTTTACATGATTTAGAAGATGATTTCAACGAAAAATATGGGGATCAATTAGAAGAAATTTTAGATAAGGTTCATATTAAACACTGTCCCGAATCAGATGTGTTGTTGCCAACGGCCTATTTAGCTAAGAAATTTGTAGAAACGGCTGATGGGGAAATTGAGATTGGAAAAAAAGAGGGAGTTGAGGTGGAGTGGGTTGAAGATCCAGATGCCGCAGCTCGTTTGGTTTTATTGCCCTCACCTACCCGTATTTTATTGATGACACCTAAGGGAATTAGTGTTGTTTGGGAGGCATAAGTAAATTTAAGTACATAAAAAAAGCACTTCAATTTTCATTGAAGTGCTTTTTTTGTTAGAAGGAATTAATACCCTTTATTTTGTTTCAACTTACTATTGTTTCGAATCTCGGCTGTAGGGATTGGAAATAACAATTCTTTTTCAGCGAGTGTAGGTCCATAAGAGAATTTATGTCCAACATAAGCTTCAAATTTCTTAGTACTAACATTGAAAGCTTTTCTAAGTCTAACCATATCGTACCAAGTTTTATTTTCAAAACTTAGTTCATAAAACCTTTCTCTCCAAATTGCCTCACGCAATTGATCTTTAGAAAGTCCTTCTAATGCAGGAAGCTCAGCTCTTTTACGTACTAAGTTAATCGCATTTAAAACAGTAGCACTAGGACCACCCGCTTCATTTGCAGCTTCTGCATAGGTTAAAAGTACCTCTGGATATCTTAATAGGGTCCAATTTAATCCACTACTTGTTGTAGAAGTTTGAGCTAACACATCAAAATGCTTAAACAAGTAATAACCTCCTAGATTTCTCGTCTGAGTTCTATTGCCTCGCAAGGAATAACTTGAATAATAAAATTGCTTCTCTGCGGCCCTTTTGTCGCCATTTTCATAGGATTCTACAAACTCTTTGTTGACAAAAATAGCACCTGTCTCATCCGTATAATTAGAAATACCTTGGTTGTATGGAATAATTGACGTTTGCCAATTAGAAGGCAATATGTTTTCTAAATATTGAACTTGGAAGATATTCTCAACACTATTTTTTCTTGATGCAAGATGTAGATCATCATAAGAAGCAAATAAGGTAAATTGGTTCGAATTAATTACATCCAATGCCTTTTCAGCCGCCTTTGCAAAATTCTCAGGTTTATTAAGCGGAAACCCTGCCATAGTTAAATAAACACTTGACAAAAGCGATTTAACCGCCCCTATAGAAACTCTTCCGGATGCATCTCTAAATGGAAGGCCAGATTTTTCAGCTTCAAGCAAATCGGACTCAATCAATTTATAGATATTTTCAATGCTAGCTGGTTCTGGATAAAGGTCTTTTGATCCTAGATCGATTGGCTCAGAAATTAAAGGTACAGAACCAAAAATTCTAACCAAATCATAGTAATACAGAGCCCTCAAAAATCTAGCTTCACCTAAGAATTTTTTCTTAGCTATTTCATCCATTTTAATTTCAGGAATTTTAGCAATCGCTAAATTTGCATTACCAATACCTTTATAATGACTCGTCCAATATGTTTGGCCATACGCATTATCAGAATTGTTAACCAAGTTTCTAACAAATATGCTATTCTGGGCTTGACCAAGTTCGGTGTTGGCTAATCCTGTAGCAAATTCAAGCATCATCCAAGGCGCTCCACCAAAACCACCACCCAACACATTTCGCATGTTTTCATAAATTGAATTTATGATACTTTCCGCATGTTCGGGCTTGGTAAAATAATTTTCCTTAGTAAAATTAGACTTATCAGGTTCCTCTAAGAAGCTAGAACAACCGCTAAAAACAAATAAAGAGGCGATTGCTAATATCAAGTATTTTTTTATCGTGTATTTCATCGTATTATATTTTTAATTTGATATTTTTTATAAACCAATATTTAAGCCGACCATGAATGTTCTAGCCTTAGGATATGCATATAAATCCAATCCTTGATCAAAAGCAGCTCCTGAAGTTGAAACTTCTGGGTCATACCCTTGAAATTGAGTTGATAAAAAGAAATTCTGAACGGAAACAAATGCTCTTAAGCGACTCAACTTCATCTTCTTTACAAGCTCCGAAGGAAACTTGTAAGATAACATGGCATTTCTACCTCTTAAAAATGATCCATCTTGAATTCTATCGGTATCATTATTCGTAGTATATCCCGCTGAAACTGGTCTTAATTCAGCCAGCCTAGAGCTTTGATTGGTTGGCGTCCAACCGTTTAAGACTGTCTTAAAACTGTTAGCAATACTAACCCTATCTTCAGCCGAGTGCTTGCTACCAAAAAGAACATCATTGCCATTCATAAATTGAATGTCAACCATCAACTCAAAGTTTTTTACCGTAATATTATTGATAAACGAACCAAAACTATCCGGAATTCCTTTGCCAATAATGACACGATCATTATCATTTAATTTACCATCATTGTTGGTATCTTGATATTTGATATCACCTGGTTTTTTCAAATACTTAGCGGCCATGGACTCTTCAGCTGTACTCCATGTTCCTTGATGTACAAAACCAAAAAATGAACCCACAGGCTCGCCTTGTCGAACAACTGTCCTACCTAAGAAAATATCAGCTCCACCAGTCAAGGCAATTACCTTATTTTGATTGAATGAAATATTAAAACTCGTATTCCATGTAAAGTTCGGACGCGCAATATTCACCGAATTAATGGCAAATTCTACACCCCTATTCTCCATACTTCCAACATTTTGACTTACCGTTGTAAAACCACTACTTGACGGTACAGGGGCGCTTAACAACATATCGGTAGTCAACTTACGATAAAGATCAACTTCAATATTGATTTTATTATTTAAGAAGCCTAATTCTAATCCAGCGTCAATTTGCTCTGTTTTTTCCCAACGTAAATCAGGATTTGCTAATCGGTTTATACCAATTCCAACTTGGCGTGCGTTATTAAATATAACCGCATAATTGCCCAATCCAGCTAATGATTGATACGCCGTAATTTCAGAGTTTCCTGTGATACCAAAACTTGTACGAACTTTTAAATTCGAAACAAATGGAATATCCTTCATAAAATCCTCTTCAATGACCTTCCATGCTACAGCAGCTGATGGAAATATAGCATATCGATTAGCCGCACCAAACTTAGAAGAACCATCCACACGACCTGTAAAAGTCACTAGGTATTTATCCTTCAAATTATAATTAAAACGTCCAAAATAGGAATCCAAACCGTAACCGCTTACACTTGAAGAAGATGCCGGAGTAACGGCTCCCGTTCCTAAGTTGTTAAATTGGAAATAATCATCTTGAAATCTTTGAGCTCTCGCAGTAAAATTCATACGATCTACGTGCTGAAGTGCTTGTCCTAACATGGCTACAATCGAGTGGTCTGAAGATATTTTCTTATTATAAGTCAAATAGTTTTCTATTTGCCATGAATTATGACGATCAGCAGTCAAAGATGCATCTCCACCTTGATTTCTAGAAATATAATTTAACGTACGTCCACCATAGTAATCAGTTTCCTGATTAATAATATTGACACCCACCGTAGTTCTTAATTCTAAGCCTTTAGCCAAATTAATATTGGAGTACACGTTACCTAATAAAGATTGAGTCTTTAAATAGTATAATCTTTCCTCAGATACTTGAATTGGACTACCGCCACCTTCCATACCTGCATAATCTTCATTACTACCCCATTTTCCATTAGGATATTTCACAGGAACAATAGGAATTGCCTCTAAAACTTGACGCATGGCGATGATACCTCCACCCCCTAAAGGATCTACTTGACTTTCCTGTTGGTCATTGTAACTCAAACTTCCGCCAATCTTAATCCATGATTTAATTTGGCTATCCATCACAAAACGAGCTGAATATCGATTTAACCATGAACCATTTACAAGTCCATCCTCATCTCTATACCCTAAGTATAAGCCATAATTTTCTTTTGAATTACCTCCTGTGAAGGCCAATTGATGATTCTGAGTCAAAGCTTCCCTAAAAGATTCATCTTGCCAATCCGTATTATATAAAGGCTTACCACTAGAATCAAATAATAAAGGATTCGTTCTCTTGGTGGCAGGATTCACATATTTACCCCCAGCAAAACCCACTGGATCATATTTTTTTGCATTGGCATAACCTTGATCCTCCACATACAAAAATTCAGTTGAATTCAATAAAGGTATTTTTTTAGGTAGAACTCCCACGCTAAAGTCGGTATCATAACTTATTTTACCACCTTCTTGACTTCCTCTTTTCGTAGTGACTAAAATAACACCATTCGCTCCCCTTGCCCCGTAAATTGCCGTAGCAGAAGCGTCTTTTAAAATCTCTATATTCGAAACATCATTCGCATTCAAATAATCAATGGGTGTACTACCATTGGCTAAATCAGAAGCATTCAAAATAACTCCATCAATCACATATAATGGGTTATTTGCCACACTTACTGAGGTATTACCTCTGATACGAATATTGGAACGTCCACCTGGGCGACCAGAGTTAACCGAAACATTGACACCTGGAACTCTACCAGCAATGGCCTGATTTAGAGACGCAGATCTACGCTCTTGAATGGCATCTGTTTTAATGGTTCCAACAGCACCGGTTAAATCACTTTTCTTTTGTGTTCCATAACCTACCACAATAACCTCATCTAAAGACTTATTGTCCGGGATTAAAGCAACTTCGATTAATGATTTATTGCCTATCGGGATTTTTTGAGAAACATAACCTACAAAAGAAATAACGAGCACTTCCTTATCATCCAAAGATGAAAACGTAAAATTACCATTTGCATCAGTCTGCGTTCCTTGGTTAGTACCTTGAATTTGGATAGTTACTCCAGGTAAGGCTTGGCCATTTTCATCTTTTACGTTTCCCTTGATAGGTTTTTCTAAAATGATATTATTATTCAGACTAACAGTCGCATTAGCAAGAGTATTATTTCTTAATAAAATTCTTCTATCCTTAACTGAATATTGAATGTCAATTAATTTAAAAAGGTCATTTAGAACTTCCTCTAGTTTTTTGTTTGTCACATTCAAACTGACCTTTTTATTTATATTAATTGCGCTAGAGCTGTAAATAAATCGATAATCGACTTGTTTCTCAATCAATGAAAGAACACGTTTTATCTGTGTATTTTCAGCCTGGATCGTAACCGTTTCTTTTAACTCATTTTGACTTAATGCAGTATTGGCATATGCAAACGTGCAAAAAATAAAACTGAGAAAAAGTTGTTGTATGGAAATTTTCATAACTCTTAAAAATAATCTTGGAGATTTGTATTTTTTGTTCATAATTTTACATTGTTAAAGGTTTTTTCAAGATCAATAACTCGTGTACTTTCGTCTGACGAAAACATTCAATACCGTTGAATGAGTACACTTTAGTCGGTAATGTTGACGCATTATCGACTCTTTTTTTCATTTCTTTTATTTATCCATATTTTAAATTCTTTTTTAAATTTTATATTTATTTACAACCCTCACCATTAATAAAAATGGATGAGCCTCGAACTTCATAATTAGCATTGATTGAAGAGCAGATAAACTCCAACTGCTTAAACATGTCTAGGCCATTTAAATCGCCTGTAAATACACATCGATTGATATTGGAATTAACTTGAATAATTTCAATCCCATAAATCTGTTGCATTTTCTTAAATATATCATGGACACTCACATCATCAAACTCAAAGTCAGACTTTTTGATATTTTGTAAAATAACGAGAGGAACATCAATAACACTTTCATTTATGGTTCTACTAATTAAATTAAAAACAGCTTTTTGATTAGGAGTGATGATCACGCCATTTAACTTATTCATTGACTTTTCATCATGCGTATAAACAGATACTTTACCTGTTTTAACAGATACCTCTATTAATTTATCAGAGCTTGGATTACTTATTTTAAAAGAAGTACCAATAACTTCAGTAATCAAATTATCCACATGAACATAAAATGGAATTTTTTCATTTTTTGTTACCGTAAAAAATGCCTCCCCAGTCAAATAAACGGTTCTTGATTTAACACCGAAATTTTCAGCGACTATGATATTAGCATTTTTACCCAATAACACATGACTCCCATCAGGTAAGGTGATTTTTTGCAATGAATTTGCATTGTTTTTTGTTTCAACCCCATTTCTAGGTATCGAAACAAAGTCTAACTTATTATTAAAATTCCATTGAAAGAATAAACTAAAGAATAATAGCAATGAAGCTGCTATACCAGAAGCAATCCAATAATATTTGATATTCTTACCTGTCTCTTTACCCAAATCCAATTTATCCCAAACTTTATTTTGTACCTCTATAGAGGACTCTAAATTTGAATGATTTTGAAACTTTAGATTATCATTAGCTAATTTTCGCAAGAATATTAACTCTTCCTCCGAACATTTGCCTTGACTGAATTTTTCACTAAGTGAGTCAAATTCCCGATTTATCATTTTATTGTATACTATTTAATTTGCTGAATAAAAGTCTTTAAACTTTTCTTTTAAAATCTTTTGAGACTTAGTGATGTGGTATTCAACCGCCTTTTCTGAAATATCAAGTTGCTCAGAAATCTTTTTTACTGAAATCTCTTCTATTTTACTCATTCTGAATACAGTGGCTGTTTTTTCAGACATCGAATTCAAAATAAAATTTAATCGAACATTAAAATCATTTGAGTTGGTAATTGCTTCAGATTCATTGCTGCTAAAAACTTTATGCAACAACTCAAACTCCCTGTATTTGGAAAAATTAATCTTATTTCTCAAATGTCGATTGATCAAATTTCTTGCTGAAACATATAAATAAACCCTCAAGTCTAAAATCCTTTTATTACTTCGATTTTGCCAAATACTTAGAAATAAATCATGTAGAATCTCTTCTGAATCCTCTTTGGAGCCCAATGAATGATTCACATACCGATATAAATACTTGAAATATTTATTATAGATAAATTCAAAGGCTTTTGAATCGCCCTTGAAAAGTAATTCACATAATTTATCATCTGGTGTATGCAAAAAATCCATCTATAAATGATTATAACAATGTTTTCATCATAATTAACTATTAGGTTCCTTATATCTAAGAAACCCCTAAATAATGATAAAAAATATTTTTAAAATTTAATTTTATCATTTTTCAAATCAATGATAAATGTTGCAAGAAAGCAAGTTTGTAAAGCCTAATTTATTTTAAGGCCAACCAATCAACCCCCTTTTTCAAGAGATCCATCGTTTTTTGTCCCTCAGGGAATTCAGATGAGTCATGCATATATTCCCAGGAAGCCATAGGAGGCATACTCATTAAAATAGATTCGGTCCGACCATTCGTTTCTAAGCCAAATTTCGTTCCTCGGTCATGAACTAAATTAAATTCCACATAACGTCCTCTACGCAATAATTGAAAGTCTTTTTCTTGCTGGCCAAAAGACTTATCTGAATTCAATTGCATCAAATGACTATAAATAGGCACAAAAGACTCTCCTATTTTTTTTACAAAATCAAAGGTATTTTCTTTTTCTTCAGCAGAATTAGACTTCAAATAATCAAAAAATATACCACCTATACCCCTCGTTTCCTCTCGGTGAGGACTGTAAAAATAATCATCCGCCCATTTTTGATACGTCGGATAATACATAGGATCAAACAAATCACAAGCAGATTTCAATTGCTGATGAAACCATTTCGCCTGTTCAGTTATGATAATATGGGGGGTTAAATCGATTCCGCCACCAAACCAATTTTGACCGTTACTCAATTCGAAATAACGGACATTCATGTGGATGATAGGCACCCAAGGGTTAAGGGGATGCATGACTATGGAAACTCCCGTGGCTAAAAAGTCAACTTCCTCTTTGATGTCCAAGCTTGTCACCATTTTAGGATGCAAGGGTCCATGGACCGCTGAAAAATTGACGCCCGCCTTTTCTAAAATTTTACCGTGTTGAATGACTCTGGACTGACCTCCGCCTCCTTCACTACGTGTCCATACATCTTCCTTAAATGTTCCTTGGCCATCTGCTTTAGCAATGCCGTCACATATTTGATCTTGAAGAGATTTAAAATATTGTATAATTTCGATCTGCTCCATTTTATTGTGGTCCTTTTGGAATGGAATCTACTTTCGTCCCATCCACATTTGATTCCTCCATTAATGAATTCAATGAATCCAATTCAGCGTCCGAAACTTGAAGTGAATCAGGCAATGTGCTGTATGACCCTTGGCAGTCAAAATCCTTTTTAACGACTCTACGATCTAATTTATCAAATGGAATTGGTTTATACATGGCCAAAGCCGGATCCTTGACGACTCGAATCATAAACCTTTTGTAAATAGGCAAAGCAGTTTTAGCCCCTTCTCCTAGAGCACTCGTCCGAAAATGGATGGATCGATCGTCTCCTCCTACCCAAACTCCCGAAATTAAATTAGATGTCATGCCGATAAACCAACCATCCGAATGATTGGATGTCGTTCCTGTTTTACCTGCAAAATTATGGGCATACCTATTTTCAGTAGGCAAAAGTACCTCTCCATCAGACCACAGTAAGGAACTCGCTGTTCCTCCTTCATGGATCACACCTTCTAACATGGACCTAACTAATTGCGCCGATTCTTTTTTGATGACCCGAAAAGAAATAGGTTCGAAATTTTGCAATACTTTCCCATTTTGATCCCGTATTTCCTGAATAATCATAGGCTCCACATGAATTCCTTCATTGACAAAAGCCGAATAAGCCCCAATCATTTCATATAACGATACATCAAAGGAACCAAGCCCAATGGACGCAACGGGCTTCAGAGGACTTTTAATCCCCATTTTTTGCGCATAATACATCACTGTATCAGCCCCCACTTCATTGGTTAATCTTGCCGCCACTGAATTAATACTCTTGGCTAATGCCCGTCGAAGTGGCATCATCATGTAAGAAAAAGTTCCATCCGCATTCGATGGACGCCAAATTTTCTTCTCCCCCTTCTCCTCGAATTCTATCTCAAAGGGTTCATCTTTTACCATAAAACAAGGCGATAAATCTTTAGGACCATCAATAGCCGCCGTATAAACAAAGGGTTTAAAAGTAGATCCAGGCTGACGCTTACTCTGCTTAACGTGATCGTATTTAAAATATTTATAATCTAAACCTCCTACCCAAGCCTTAATATGACCTGTATAAGGGTCTAAAGTCATCATTCCAGACTGCAAAAAACGTTTATAATAATTGATCGAATCGATCGAGCTCATACTTCTTTTCTCCTCTCCCAATGCATTCCTAGAATATACCCACATATCTCGCTTCACATTTTTCATGTAATGCCAAACCGAATCAGGGCTAGTAGGAAATCTTTTAGCCAATGCTTTGTAATAATCCGTACGCTTGGACACCGTATCGATAAAACCCACAATCTCAGCTCCATGCTCGTCAACCCATGGGTTTTGACCCGTCCAATGATTATCAAAAGACTTTTGAATGTTGCGCATTCCACCCTCAACAGCTTCCTCCGCATGCAATTGGAGACGGGAATCGATGGTCGTCATAATCTTTAATCCATCGCGATACAAATCCACTTCCATTTCATTTTCTTTAGCCCAATCATTAATGTACCTAGCCACAGCCACTTTAAAATAATTGCCGGTTCCATCATAGGGCGACTCTTCGTTGGGATTTAAAACGATCGGTAATTTCGCTAAGGAATCATATTCAGCCTTTTTCAAATAACCCGCCTTCACCATTTGAGACAATACCACATTCCTGCGCTTCCATGCCTTATTTTCTGCCAAAGGCTTTCCATCATAACGAGTTGGATTATAGGTAGTTGTCGCCTTTTGAAGTCCTACCAAAATCGCAGCTTCTTGTACATTTAAACTATCCGCACTGGTATTAAAATACGTCTTGGCAGCTACTTTAATGCCATAGGCATTATTGCCGTAATCGACCGTATTTAAATACCAAAGAATAATTTCATCCTTCGTATAAAAACGTTCTAAATTAATGGCCGTCACCCATTCTTTGGATTTATAGATCAACTTATTTAATCCGGGGATATATCCCAAAATACCTGTTTTGAAAAAGCCTTTTTTGGTCCGAGTTTTAAAGAGATTTTTGGCTAATTGCTGCGAAATAGTACTCCCACCTCCCCGATCACCTCCTTTGGCCATGCCCACTAACACACCGGCCCAAGCTTGAAAATCAATCCCCGTATGCTCATAAAACCGAGAATCTTCTGTGGCCACCAAGGCTTTTACAAGATAAGGAGATAGTAAATTAAAATCTCGAATCGGAGTTCTATTTTCAGCAAAATACTTGCCTAATAGTACACCATCCGCAGAATAAATTTCAGAGGCTTGAGAAAGTTTGGGATTTTGCAAATCGTCCACCGAAGGCATTTCACCGGTTAACCAAAAAATATTGGTTTGAATGACAAACAAATAAATCAATACAAATATCCCTGCTTTTGCTGTGACTTTCCAAACCTTGACAATAGGTCTGTAATAGGGGGATTGTTTGTCGACACGCGCATCATAAAAAGCTTTAAATCGACGATAATAGGCTTCAATCAACACCTTGGTCAGATTGCCATAACCGATAAGCCAAGTATATTTTCTCTCGCCCAGAATCTTTAAAAGTGCTTTGTCCAATAGCATAAGCAACCAAATAATTCCTTGCGAAATCTTGATTTTACTAATTATCCAAAAGCCTTTAATCGATTCTAACATATATTTTTAATGCCTAAACGCATATTTATTCGGTTTCTAGTTTTTCTAAGATAGTCATTAAACCCGTAAAATCTCGGTAGCCAGGGCGCTCCTCTTTCCCTGCGATTAACCCAATTCCTTGAATGGAACTTTGTTCAACCCACTCAGCTAAATCAGGCTCAGGGATGCTCAAACCTAAGATAATTGGATATTGCGCAGACCATATTTCTACTTGGTCTTCGAAACCAAGCAAGGAATCCTCTGAGTCGCCCACCAACAAAAAGTAATCGACATAAGGCCTAGCAGCCGCAAATAAGGCAGGTAAATTATCTGAATCAAGGTTTACCCTCAAAATTTTAGACAAAGAAAGGTGTTTGATTTTCTCTAAATGGGTCGAGGAATCAATCTCTAAAACATCGGGTTGATATGCCTCACAGAGGGCAATAATTTGATCTTCTGAACAATTAAATGCCTCGCCAACAATCTGAATTCCTGAAAGCCAATTTCGAATTTCATTGAATTTGTCCACTGGAACTTCGGTCATTGAAAAACCCAACCATTCCACGCCCATCCCAGCACAATACCGCGCGTCCGACAAATTCTCTATCGCAGAAACCTTAACCTTCGTCTTTAGCATAAATCAATCCAAAATTAAAAACAAAACTAATCTTTAAGGTGCTAAATAGCAAAATTGTTCGCCATTTGGGCAAATTAATCTTAAATTGCACAAATTTTCGTCAGGCCTTGAACCTGAGCAGCAAATATGGAAACAAAAGGACGCGTACTAGTCGCCATGAGTGGCGGTATTGACAGCTCAGTCGCAGCTGTTTTATTACATGAGCAAGGATATGAAGTGATCGGCATGACCATGAAAACATGGGACTATGCCAGCTCCGGTGGGACAAAAAAGGAAACAGGATGTTGCTCACTCGATTCCATTAATGATGCCCGACATATTGCCGTATCCTTAGGATTTCCTCATTATATTTTAGATATCCGTGAGGAATTTGGGGATTCGGTCATCGACTATTTCACCAATGAATATGTAGAAGGCAGAACGCCAAATCCATGTGTGATGTGCAATACGCATATTAAATGGGATGCACTGTTAAAACGCGCGGACCAATTAGGTTGTGAATTTATCGCCACTGGGCATTATGCACAAATTAGAGAAGAAAATAATCGATTTATTATTTCCAAAGGCGTGGATGCCTTAAAAGACCAAAGTTATGTGCTTTGGGGAGTTTCTCAATCGTCTCTCGCTAGAACCATTTTACCCTTAGGTCATTTAACCAAAGCTAAGATACGTGAAATGGCGACAGAGCGGGGTTTTGTCGACCTAGTCAATAAATCAGAAAGCTACGAAATCTGTTTTGTTCCCGACAATGATTATCGGGGCTTTTTAAAACGTAGAATTCCTGAATTGGAGGAGCAAGTAAAAGGTGGAAATTTTATAGACACAGAAGGAAAAATCATGGGTACTCATGAAGGGTATCCATTTTATACGGTAGGGCAAAGAAAGGGATTAGGAAAGGCATTTGGCTACCCGGCCTTTGTCACAGAAATACGAAAAGAAACGAATGAAGTGGTCATCGGGAAGTTAGAGGATTTGAATAGAACGGGTATGTATGTGGGCCAATTGAACCTTCAAAAATATGATTCTATCCCCTCAGTTGGCCTAGAAACGGTCACAAAAGTTCGATACAAAGACGCTGGAACGCCTGCATTTATTGAAGGATTGGACGGAAAAATCAAAGTAGAATTCCATGAAGATGTGAGTGGAATCGCACCGGGCCAAGCAGCGGTATTTTATGAAGGAGATGATGTGGTCGGTGGGGGTTGGATTCTTAAATCATTTCAAAAAGGAAGTGTTTTCGAAAATGTCCAATCATTCCAATTGTAGCTTGAATTTTAATTTAATCGATCTTTTCTCCATAATTACTTAACTCGGATCTTTAATCGGGGCATTTGAATCACCTCCATATCAAAAATCCGGGATCCGTCGATCTTAAATCTTAGAGCTGTTTGCTCATCATGAAATCCATGTTGGCCCGCCGCCCCAGGATTTAAAAAAAGCATGTTATTTCGCTTCAAATCTCGTTTTACTTGGAGTATATGGGAATGTCCACAAACAAAAATATGAGGAATTCCTTGGTCAAATGTTTCTAAAGCATCAGGTTTATAGGAGGAGGGCGCCCCGGCGATGTGCGTCATGGCAACTTTCACATTTTCGCACATAAATCGAGTGATCTTAGGAAACATGTTCCGAATCGTTCGATCATCTATGTTCCCATAAACGCCATAAACGGGTTTTCCAAAACTCATTAAAGTATCTGCTATGGCCACAGATCCCCAATCACCCCCATGCCAAATCTGATCACAAAATTCGATATGCTCTTCTAGGCGCGCATCTAAATAACTATGTGTATCTGAAATGAGTAAAATCTTTTGCATTTATTCAGCCGATTTTGTTTTCAATGAAATCAATAAATTTTCCTTCACTAGATTGTTGGCCAACCAAACTGATTTCTCATTCGAATATTTTTGTTTCACTGACTCGGAAACTTCAGGAACATTCGTAACCCATGTAGGCGATCCAGCATCCTTCCAAGCGGAATACCAAAAACTAGCCACTCGGTTAGACGCTAAAAGCATTCTATTTTCGATGGAGGTGCCTAATCGATTGCCATAAGCCCGAATAAAGTCTTTGGTATAATACTGTAATTTACGACCCCCACGTTCTACTTCCATGAATGCTTTGGCCTCACCCATTTCTGCTCGAATGGCTAATTCAGTTTTATATACTTCAGGAAGCATGTCATGAGATTCCAATAAAATTTGAAAGATAAAATCTTGAGGATTTTTAATGTAAGTGACGGTTGGCACCTTATTAAACTGATAGTTTCGTAAAAACTCTTCAGGCACCAAACTTTCCCATAACACATGAATGCCTTTTTGGTTGGTAAATTGCCCATCGTGATTTTTAGTCGTGTGCAACGGAACATGTGAATCAGCGACATAATGCCCTAAATCGGCCGCATAAAACAACACTGAATCCTTTAATTGATGTTGGAATGAATAAACCAATCGCTTGTACACACGGTTTACCTCCCAAGGTACAATCCCTTCATTCTTCAAACTATCCAAGGAATATTTTTTGATGGCGGCGGAAAAATCATGTGGAATAGTGGTTCGATAGTTAGGACCAAAAACCTCAGCATCCATATCTAAATAATGCTTAGGGTCCTCTGATTTATCATCACGTCTACGAACATCTGGCCGAATCGAGTGAGTCACTAAATAGTCTTGATTTGCGTAAAAAAACAATCCCAATTCTGTGGGCAAGGTATAAATGGACACTTGTTGCAATGACTTATGAGCCAAAAACCCCCATGAAGAGATCAAGATAGGAATGATCGCGAAAATTGAAAATTTAACTAATGTTCTCTTTAGCATGTTGTATGTAATTAGAAGGTGATTGACCAAATTGTTTTTTAAAGACACGAGCAAAATACGCAGGATCATTAAATCCTACTTTATAAGCAATTTCAGAAACATTTAATTGAGTTGTCTCGATAACCACCAAAGCTTGCTGAAGCCTAATGGATCGTATAAACTCATTGCCTGCCAACGAAGTAAGGTTTTTAAGTTTCCGGTATAACTGCATTTTACTCATATCCAGCCCTTTTTCTAAATCTACGACATCAAAATTAGAATCAGCGATATTTTCAATGATAAAGGCGGTTGCCTTTTGTAAAAATTCATCTTGAAATTCCGGTAATTTTCCCTCCGTTAATTCTTTCTGCACTAATTGTTTTTGCCAATTTTTTCTGGCTCTTTCCTTGGCTTCCAATAATTTATTAACTCTTATTTCCAACAAATCAGCATTGAATGGCTTGCTCACATAATCGTCTGCACCGGATTGCATACCTTCTATCTGGCTATCCTGTGAACTTTTTGAAGTTAAGATAATGATGGGGATATGATTTGTTTTGGGATTGCTACGAAGGGCCCGACAAAGATTGATTCCGCTCATACCAGGCATCATCCAATCCGTAATGACTACATCAGGTAAAAACTTCAACGCTAATTCGAGTGCTTCTTCTCCTCTTTCAGACTCGACAATTTGAAATCGATTTGAAAATATATCGGCAACAAATTTTCGTAATTCCGTATGATCATCTACAATCAATAAAATCTGTTTTTCATGTTCAATGGAGTCTAATTTTCGAACCACGGGATTATTAGAAACAATTTTTTCTAGTAAATTTTCATGCTGATGTATCCATGAGGGATCAAAAAGGCTGCCTTGAACAGGGAAAGTAATGGAAAAATTACTTCCTTCGCCTAATTTACTATTGACCTCTATTTGACCCAAATGCAGTTCAATCAATTCCTTACATAGCGACAAACCGACTCCCGTTCCAGCTCGATTCATCGATTCAGGTACTTGGTAAAAACGATCGAAAATATGATTCAAATGTTCTGATGCGATTCCTTTCCCGGTATCTAATACTTGGATTCGAACTGATTTAACTTTCTTTTTACCTGCTTGAATATCCTGAATAA
>JABMMK010000303.1 GCA_013205605.1 Cytophagales bacterium
ATATCGACTGGCGACATAACAGCAAATGAAACGGCTCTTTTTTATGGTTTGCCAAAGCCATTAACACAAGTTAAATACCAAAACCCGGATGAAAAATTAACCGGTTCAAATGGTTTTGCAGTAGGCCCTTCTCTTTCGTCCACTGGAAATTCATTATTGTACATTAATCCCCATGTAACTTTTTATTTTAGGCCTGAGGTGCATGTCAACAGTGAAGAAGGATTATCTGTGTACGGAGCCGTAACTTGGGGCCAATTCTTTGTCTACCAAGGATTTAATTCTTTTAATGGGTGGATGCATACCTCCTCGCAAGTAGATGTGGCAGATGCATATGTTGAAACGACAAGAAATAACCGAGGAACCATGGAATACCGCTTAGATGGAAAATGGATTCCATTTAAAACGAAATGGATTTCCCTCGGCGCACGTAGAATTAAAACTTATTACAATCACCGGGGTCCTATTCTAGCCGCTAGAAATGGAAAATGGATTTCCGTTCGCTCGTATAATCGGGCCAGAAAAAGTCTGATTCAAAGTTGGCTCAGAACCAAATCAACCGGATTTGCCGACTTTAAACGCATCATGGAAATGCGCGCAAACACCTCCAATAACACCATTTATGCAGATAATAAAGGAAATATAGCGTATTGGCATGGTAATTTTATACCACGTAGAGAGCCCAATTTGGATTGGGGCTCACCCCAAGATGGATCCACATCCAAGAATGATTGGAAAGGACTTCACCCTTTAGAAGAAATCGTGCACAGCTACAATCCCAAAACGGCTTGGATTCAAAACTGCAACTCCACCCCTTTTACGGTTTCAGGTGCATCTAGCCCAAAAAGAACCAATTACCCAGCATATATGGCGCCTGATGGGGAAAATTTTCGTGATCGCAATGCGGTTCGTCTATTTTCACAAACCAATAAATTAGACTTAACGTCTTTAATCAGTCTAGGATATGACCGACGGTTAATGGCTTTTGAGGTATTAATCCCATCGCTTGTACAAGCAGCTTCCCAAGAATCGGATTTGACTGAGGTTTTGAAAGAATTAAAAAATTGGGATTTCAATGCCTCCACGTCCTCCATTGCGCAAACATTAGCCGTTCGTTGGGGTCAAAAAATCATGCCTAAAATTCCCAAAACCAAACTATTTGGAGGTGAAACGGATGTTGTTCAAGACATTGAAAAATACGCGCGCTCAGGTTCAAAACAGGAAATGGTCCAAACACTCAGAGAAGTGATGGCTGATTTAGAAAAAGATTTTGGGACATGGCGATTGGCTTGGGGCGAATTGAATCGTTTCCAACGAATTTCTAATCAAGATGTTAATATAGTAGATGATGAAAAGCCGAGTATCTCAGTTCCCTTTACCTCCTCTGCTTGGGGCCAACTCCCCTCCTATACAAGTCGCTCGATCCAAGGATCAAAAAAATGGTATGGCGTCAATGGAAATAGTTTCATTGCCGCAGTAGAATTTGGCCCTAAAATAAAGGCCTATTCATTGTTAGCAGGTGGAGAAAATGGAAATCCCATTTCCCCTCATTTTTTCGATCAAGGCCAAATGTATTCCGAAGGAAAATTCAAGGAGGTCTATTTTTATAAAACCGATGTATTAAAACATGCCGTTAATTCCTATCATCCCTAAATTTTATGATTGACTTTTCTTTAAAAGGTAAATTGTCAACTCATTTAGAGGAACTTAAAACCCAGGAATGTATCGCATTTACATATTTTTGACAATCAATTTCCAACATTAAATCATGGGACCCTCCCTCCATAATGGCAAGCTCAGCTCCATATTTATGAGCAGTTTGTTCAAATTCGCCAACAGAAATAAGTTGGTCCTCCGAGCCACCCATCACCAGCATTGGTATTCCTTTCTTCGTTCGACAAATAGGTACGAGTAATTGCAAATATGCCCAAAAAGATTCAGAGCACATCATATTGGCATAATGTTCGGACTTGACATTTGACGCAAACATCAAATAGAGGTATTTTTTGAAAACACCTAATAAGTTCGCTTGAAACAAGTATTTGAGTGCGCCGGGATGATTGATTAAAACACGAAGACTTAGCAAAAGTACCCCAGAAGGCGGTACCGATGACATTAATATGACCTTTTTACATCTTCCTTTGGCAATATATTTTTGTAGGATCATCCCTCCCATTGAATGGCCGACGATGATTGGATCATCCTCCAACTTATCCACGATGTCTGCGAGTGCATTCACATAATCATCCATTGAAAAATGAATCACTTTTGTGCTACCTGGCTCAGCATGTCCAGGAAGATCAAAGGCGATGCAATGATAGCCTAACTGCTCAAAAAAAGGAATAAAATACTCATCCCAGCACCAAGCGCCATGACACATTCCATGAACAAAAACGATTGTTTCTTTCATCAAGCGGGCGATTTACTTACATAATTTTTTGGCAAGTGCCTTTTGAGTTGTTTGATGAATATATGAAAATCAACGGTTATGGTATGTCGAGGCGTTTTAATCTGGTTTAAATGGGGATGCGTTACTTCTCTTTGACATAAATCCACTATATTTTCTGGGCGTTTCCAAAGACCTTTAATGGCTCTTGCGGCAATTTTACTCTGCAATTCCGCAGCTGGCCATATGCAACCCAATGGCTGAAACATCCCCACAAAAAAGAGATTTTCATATTTTTCATGTAGCATTTTTAAATACAGTGGAACATCCCCTTCGCTATAATTTAAAAAGTCTTTTCGAAAAAAAGGATGCTCTAAAATATACCCGGTGCAAGCGATGATGGCATCAAATTCCTCAATAGATCCATCCTTAAAGTATACATTATTCCCATCAAAGCGTTCAATATCAACTTTAGGGAATACCTTACCATGCCTTATTTTGTATAAAAGCTCCTCGTTGATGGTCGGATGAGTTCCTGTAATCGCATGTTCAGGTTCTGGCAGTCCATAATTTTTATTGGATCCCGAAAAAATCTTGACCGATAATTCAGATAAGAAAAACTTTAACTTAGTAGGTAAAAATGCGAAGCGTGAAGCTACAACATCGCTGGGTTTTCCAAATAAAAATTTAGGGACGATTCGATAACCTCTTCGCCAACTAATCATCGTTTTTTTACTGACCCGACTAGTTTCAACCGCAACATCGCAGGCTGAATTTCCACCTCCAATGACTAATATTCGCTGACCTTCGAATAGCTTTGCATGTTTAAATTCATGCGAATGCATGAATTTGCCTATAAAATTTCCAGGGTATTGGGGTAGCCTGGGTTTCCAATGATGCCCATTACAAACCACTAGATGCGAAAACATCTCTATTTTTTCAGTGCCCCCTTTAATCGTTTTAATGACCCACTGGCTTGAATTGTCTAGCTCACAAAATTGAACAAGGGTACTAAACTCAATATGCGGATATAAATTAAATTTCGCCGCATAAGCCTGGAAATAACGCCTCAATTGATCGTGAGAAGGATAATCAGGCATACCGGATTCGAACTCGTCAAAGGTGAAATCTTCGTATTGCGAAAGTGTTTTTGAACTTATAATGTGGGTTGTTTCAAATACACTTGAATGGCCAATGCTTTCATTGTAAATCCAATTACCACCTACATCCAAATTAAAATCATAACAAACGACATCTAAGCCTTGGTCGATTATATTTTTTAGAGCAGTAATTCCTGATGGCCCAGCACCTATCACACAAACTTTCATAGAAGACAATTAATTTTTGCTACCTAGCTATTTAAAGGCCTTAGCATTTTTTTAACAAATTAATGGTTTATTAAAAACTTTACAAGCCTTCCATAAAATTCGTCGGAAATGATAATTATAATTTTCTCATTATATTTATCAACCTAAACCTTATTCAATGAAAATTAAAGTTATCATTCTAATTATCATTCTTTTACCTATTTTTTCAAAGTCAAAAGCGCAAATACCGGCCAAATTGGTTGAAGTGACCACAAGATTCATCAACACACTTTCCGTTTCGGAACAAAAATCAGCTATATACTCCTTTGAGGATAAAAAAAGAGTTTTTTGGACAAATTTGCCCGTAGGCCAAATGCCTCGCCCGGGCATTCGCTATGGCGATTTATCCGACTCTAGCCGACTGGTATTTCACCGCGTATTAACGGAGATACTGAGTTCGCAGGGTTATTTAAAAACCACTTCAATTATGCAATTAGACGATATATTGAATGTTTTATATCAAAAAGCTTTTGACGATGGGCAAATAAAGAAAGAATTACTTACCATGACTCAAAACTTGAAATGGGATCATGGCAATTATTATATTTCATTTTTTGGGATGCCTAAATTGGATGGAAATTGGAGTATTAGCCTTGGCGGTCATCACATTTCATTATCCATGACGACGGATGGTAAGAAAATCAGCGTATCCCCGTATTTTATTGGCACCGACCCATCCGAAGTGAAATCAGGAAAATATGCTGGATTGCGCGTATTAAGTAAAGAAGAAGATTACGGATTTTTGTTGATACACTCCCTGACCGACAAGCAAAAAGAAAAAGCCATTTTATCCCGAAGTATACCCAAAGATATCATTACAAACCCTAAAAGTAGCCAGCGAATCGAAACGTATGATGGCATCTCTACAGAGGAGTTCTCTGAGGTCCAAAAAGCCTATTTAAATTTTATCATTCAGGAATATGTACACAATTTTGAACATGAAAAGGCACATGAAATTTTAGATAAAATGAAAAAGTCCGGATTTAAAAACATGTACTTTGCTTGGATTGGTAGTTTAGAGAATAATAAACCCCATTATTACATGATTCATAGCCCTGAATTCTTGATTGAGTATGATAATGTGGGCTTCCAAAATGATGGCAATCACATTCACGCAATATTCAGAGAAACGGGAAATGATTTTGGCGAAGATATTCTTAAGCAACATTACAGCGAGTCGCATAAATAGATTGTACAAAAACATCAAACCAAAATTTAATATTATGAGCGCACATTGGACTAGAATTCTTCATACTAATAACGTATCAAAATTGATTTTGAACCTACCCATTTTATTTTTTACCTTGGTTTTCAGTTCATTACAGGTATCTGGACAGTCGACCGTCAAAACCGTTTCTCTTTTTGATAGCAAAACGCTCAAGGGTTGGAAAACAGTGGATCCAACGCATGAAAAGCTATGGTTTGTGACGGATAGCGTGATCAGAAGTGGGGATGGCATCCATAAAATACCGGCGAACACCTACCTGCATACCACTCGGGAATACAGTGATTTTGAATTCCGCTGCCTTTTCCGTTTATCAGGTGATCCTAAAACAGGTTTGATCAATAGCGGTATTCAATATCGGTCGGTCGTTGAAGCAGGAAAAATGGTCGGATATCAGGCTGATATAGGAAATGGGTACTGGGGAGATATTTATGATGAACATCGCCGCGGTAAATTGGTCGGCGGAGATCTCAGCACACTCAAACATCTACTCAAGGAAGATGGTTGGAATAGCTACATCATCCGTTGCAAGGGCAACCTGCATGAACTGTACATTAATGGGGTGAAAACCTGCGAGTATGTTGAAAAAGATCCTAAAATGTCTCAAAAGGGGGTTATTGCCGTTCAAATTCATAGCGGAGGTGTGGCCCAAGTAGAGTTCAGGGACCTAACGATATCCGAAATTCCTTGATTAAAATAGCCAACCCGAAAAATTTATGCGCTGATTTTGAACCTATTATTAAAGAAAAATTATGAAGCTTATTCTTGTATTCATTGCATTCTTGCTTGTCACGAGCCTTAACCCAAAAGCATTTGCACAAGCAAAAAAAACTCAGTCGGTACGCACTCAGATTTACACACCTGAGCAGGAAATGGCAGGATTTAAAGTACCTAAGGGATTCGTCATTGAACTCGTCGCTAGTGAAAAAGATGGTGTGATCAACCCGATCGATCTCACGTTTGATGATGCCGGCAGGCTCTGGACTCAGACTGCGATGATGTACCCTTTGGACCCGATCGCCGACATTCAATGGAATGATTTACTAAAACTTATGGATGATCCAGAAGCGCAGAAAAATCATCCCAACTTTAAACGGATATTGGATCTCTACCAGGGCAAAACAAAAGGTGCCGACAAAATACTTGTGCTATCTGACCTGTATGGCAAAAAGCCTGTGAAAACGAGTGTTTGGGCAGATGGCCTTACGATTCCCATGAGTCTTTTGCCCTATAAGAATGGAGCTTATGTGGTGCAAGGTTCAGAGCTATTTTTTCTGAATGATACAAATCAAAATGGAAAAGCGGATCAAAGGACTCCCCTACTCACCGGTTTTGGTTTTACGGATACCCACACGATGGCGCATGTGCTCATCCGGGCACCCGGCGATTGGATTCATTTCAGCCAAGGTGCCCTAAATAAAAGCGGTGTTTCTTCTTTAAAAAGTGATGCAAAACTGAAGATTGATTACAGCAAGATCGCCCGCTTATCTTTGGATGCCAAAAAAATGGAGCTGGTCAGTTCGGGTCTCAATAATATTTGGGGCTTTCAGCTCCGTGGGAATGGTCAGTGGTATGGTTCGGAAGCGAATGATTTGGGTTATTCGGTTGCGCCTATGGAACCCGGTTCGGGCTTTCCGGGCATTGGCAATGAACGCCTGAGTCCTTATCAGCCTTTCATCCCTAGCCTTCACGAATTCCGTGTGGGTGGAACCGGAATATCAGGAACGGCATTTGCCGATGATGCCTCTGGGTCATTTCCGGATGAGTTTAAAAATGTGGCGTTTTTGGCAAATCCCATCACGAGTTCGATCAACGCAGTGCAAATCGTACGTAATCTGGATGGTAGCGTTAGCGCTAAACATTTACCGGATCTGCTGACCTCGGAAGACGATTGGTTTCGCCCGGTTAACATGGAGTTTGGCCCAGATGGATCTCTCTACATTGCCGATTGGTACAACAAAATCATTTCTCACAATGAACTCCCGACCACACACCCGGATCGGGATAAGTCGCATGGCCGCATCTGGCGCATCCGTCATATCAGTCAAAAACCTCGTATGATCCCAGATTTGAATGTGGTGAAAACGGAGGAATTGGTCAATCACCTTAAGTCCCCATCCCTTTGGGAAAAACGTGCGGCATGGCATCAGATTTCAGATCGACCTATCTCTGAAACCAAGACCTTAGCTATGGATCTTGTGGCGATGGCTTACGACCAATCCCAAGATGAAGTCACTAGAATACATGCTCTATGGTCATTGGAAGGAATAAAACACGATGATGCCCAACTCCTTTCTTCGCTTTTAAAGTCCCCTTTGCATGATCTTAGGCGTGAGGCTGTTCGTTCACTAACTAGCTTTTCTTTACCCCCGGCACAAATGGCCAGTTCACTAAAAGAGCTCATAGAAGATAAGAATCCAGCTGTTCGCTCCCAAGTCATTCGTACCCTGACAGAAGCCGGCGGGGCTGACCCAACGGTGATTGACATTCTGGTTCGTGCCTGTAAGCCTGAAATCCCGGGGAATTCCATGGGCGGGGCTTATGAAAGAAAATTTGAACGTTTTCTTGCCCGCAAGGCGCTCGAACAATATGCAGCTGAATTGCAAACGTACATAAACGCTCCGATTGCCAAGAATATTCCTATCGAAAATATTTTATGGGCTATTCAGGCATTGCCGGCAGGTCAAAAGGAAATTGCTTTTCTGAAATTTTGGCCAGAATCTAATCTCACGACACTCGACGAATCTACGTTGATAGCCATCTCGGAAATGCTAAAAAACAAAGAGGTATATGAGGCTGTGAAGGGGATCATCCAAAATCCTGTTAATGCCGCAAATGTTGTCAACATCGCCTTGCAAAATCAAGCGCGAGTTCAATCCCCTGAAATGGCCAATATGCTTTTGGCCCCTGTCAACACATTGCTGCGGGAGGAATCGCAGGCCAACATAGACCTGGCGCTGGATGCGATTGGGCGTTTTAAAATGGATAAATTACGGGAGGCTGTTATTTCCTTAATCAATGACAAAACTCCAGATAATACTTTGAAACTCGCTTTGAAAGGATTAGAGATTAATCCCAAAGCCAGCCAAGAAGTTTTTATGCGAATTGTTCAAAATAAAAAATTAAGTTTCGAGGTACGTGCAGCCGCACTGAATAGCCTTTCAAAGGCGAGTCCTACTGAGGGAGAGCTAGCTTTACTGAAATGGATTCCTGATCTGCAAGCGACTGAAAAAACAGAATTGGTCAGCATTTTATCCGGCTCAAGCCAGAGTGCTGCCGTGCTAATGAATGTCTACGGACAAAAAGGCTTGGGTTTGTCGGCCTTCAATCTTTCTTCAGCAGAACGCATTGTCAATACCCATCGAAGTGATCCAAGTGGCCAAGCCATTATAGAGGGAGTGAAAAAGCGTGAAGAGGAAAAAAAGAAGGCATTTGAAGGAGACCTTAGCCGATACATGGCGATTGCCAAGAAAAACGGGGGGAACCCTGCGGAAGGAAAAACACTATTTCAGACGTGCCTTTTGTGTCATCAGGTCGGCAGTAAGGGACAAAATATTGCCCCGGCCTTAGACGGCTCTGCTTCCCGCGAATACGAAGCGCTTCTTACGGCCATCCTTAATCCTGATGCAGCGGTAGAATCCAGTTATGCGGTGTACCGTGTGAGGAAAAAAGATGGCCAAAGTGTGGAAGGTTATTTAGTGAACAAAGATGCCCGCGGGACCACCCTTGCTTTTATGGGAGGTAGTAGAGTGTTTATTGACTCAGGATCCATCCAAAACCAAGGTTTTCTAGGAGGCCGATCGTTCATGACAAAAGGGTTGATCGATAATTATACGGATAAGCAAGTGGCAAATTTGCTATCGTATATTCGTACATTAAAATAATAGTAAAATGTATATATAATGATCAGCCTCTTATGAAATAACCATTAATTTGAAAATGTAAGAGGTTGAAAATACTTTAATTGATTTTCATTTAAAAACGATTAATCATGCAAAAACTATTCCTATGCTTATTTTTTTTTACTGCCCTAAGTTCATTTGGACAAAATCAGGGAAATAAAATAAAAGATTTTAGTTTAAAAAATTACACCTATGTTTCCAAGAAATTACCTCACAGTGAATCCAAGACATGGTATTTAACTTGTAAGATGCCTTATAATTGTCAATTCCAACAGTGGATTGAAATTGAGAGTGCTCAACCTGATTCGATAACTTTTGGTTCTACCAATCCTCTGGTACTGTACTTGACCCCAAAGGAAAAAATAAACACGGTTACAACAAAAAAAATATATGAGGCAAAAAATTGGATCAGTGGCGAAGGGGCGATTTACAAAATACCTGCTGGGATGAAAGTAAAAAGCGTTAAGTATCGAGAAACTGGGTATGATACAAAAATAACAGGCGCTTTTCAGTGTAATGATGAGGACTTTAATTTGCTCTGGAAAAAAGGAGCTAGGACTGCTTACTTATGCATGAGGGATTGGTATTTCGACTGTCCTGACAGAGAGCGAGTAGGTTTTTGGGGAGATGGTACCCCTGAATTAAATCAGTCTTTTTATGCGTTTGACAAAAAAGCACATATCCTGAGCAAAGAGTTAGTTTTAAGAAAACTAGATCCCAAATTTTATCCGGGGCAACAATTAGAATTTCTGGGAGAATATGGAATTTGGTTTTATTATTTGCAAACGGGGGATATTGAAACCATAAAAACGATTTATCCGACGACTAAAAATTTCTTATTTACTGTTTATAAACCCGGGAAAAAAAAACAATGGTTTGATTGGGGGAAAGAAAATAAAGATACTCCGATCCTCGAAACCTGTTTTATGTTTAATGACTTAAACATTTTAAAGAAAATGGCTTTACTAACAAATCACGCAAATGATACTTTAGTGATTAACCAAAAAATAGACAGTATTCAAGCATCATTTGATACTAAATATTGGAAAGGAAATGCATATCAATCCAATTTAGTAGCAGAGCCTGATGACCGTGCCAATGCCATGGCCATTAATGTAGGGTTAGCGACAAAAGAAAAATGGAATTTGATATTTGAAAACGTATTAAACACCAAAACCTTTTCAAGTTGCTTTTTTGACCGATGGGTTTTTGAAGCCATGTGTAAAATTGGGAAAGAAGATGCGGCCTTATTAAGAATGTCTAATCGATATAGAACAATGATCGATGCCCCATTTACAACCTTGTGGGAACATTATGATCGATGGTGGGCCTCCAATATTGATGCATTTGATGATGCGTCATCATTAAATCATGGATGGAATCCACCTGTTATTAACTTATCAAAAACGATTAGCGGAATTAGTCCAATAACTCCCGGCTGGGACACCTATCAAGTGTTTCCTACCTTAGGATTTTTACAAAAAGTTTCAGTCATCGTTCCAACAATTAAAGGAGAAATTAAAGCATCCTACGCTAAAAGCAAATCTCAATATTCCATTCGTTTGAATTCCCCGTTAAAAACGGTTGCCACGGTTGGCATTCCCAAAAAAGATTTTGAAACGATAGAAATGATCAAAATAAACAATCACATTGTTTGGAAAAAGAACGTTAAAAATAAAATAAAAGGGATTAAAAGAATATCTGAAAATGATGAGCAAATTTTAATTGAATTAATGCCTGGGACCTGGGATATCATTTGTCAGGGCAACCTCCCTTTATCAAACGCTAAAATAAGTAAAGAGCCTAAGGTTCATTTACCTTCTTTAAACAAAAGGAATTGGACAGCATATGCCTCGGTTCAAGATAGTAGCTTTTTATTTAGTGGAGATAAAATACCTATTCAAATCAATGCCCAAAATGCCATAGACAAAGACCATTGGACGGGTTGGCGAGATATGACAAAAACCCAATATCCAGGACAATATTTCATGGTGGACATGAAAACAGAACATCAATTTAGCAAGATTGTTCTTGAAAATAGTTGGGCACTTTGGGATAGTCCCAAAGAATATTCTGTGCATGTTTCTGAAGATGGAAAAGAATGGGGATTCCCAATTGCCAAAGGCAAAGGGCAGTTAGGAATGACTAATATCACATTTAAACCCCAGAAAGCTAGATTTATAAAAATAATTCAAAACGGTCAAGATCCCACTTATCATTGGTCAATTTATGAATTACAAGTTTTTAACTAATAGAAGATACATCGCCAACGAACCAACATTTCCTTCTCGTATGTTTTAAAAGGGTCCACAAATAAGCCAACAGAAGGGAGAGATTTTAACCTAATAATGGCAACAAGTCTAGTTTTTGAAATTAGTCTTGCATACTTAGGGTTAGCATAAAACATTTTGAATTGTATGCGGGTTTAACATCCTAAACGAAAGCTCTCGTTGATGCAAGGCGTAAAAAAACAACATTTACCATCCAAAAACTGCCCAGTTTGCAACCGTCCTTTCGCCTGGCGTAAGAAATGGGAGAAAAATTGGGATCAAATCATATATTGTAGTGAAAAATGTAGACGTAGTAAATAAGTTCTCCGACGAAGATATTGATCGAATCATTCAAATGGCTTGGGAAGATCGTACGCCATTTGAGGCGATTAAATTCCAGTTTGGACTACAGGAAAAAGAGGTGATTGAATTTATGCGGGCCAATAGTAAATTGTCAAGCTTCCAGATGTGGCGTAAAAGAATGGCAGGCCGTAGTACAAAGCATTTACAAAAGCGTATTTTTTCTGATCCCCGTTTTAAATGCACGCTCCAACGAAGCATTAGCATGAACAAAATCAGTAAAAGATAGTGGATTTCCACACCAAACTCAGCGAGGTTTATCAACGAATCGATGCCTTCGACCCTGAGCATTATGCGCGCACTCGGAACTTTATCAATGGTGGCGTTTCCTACCTTTCCCCCTATTTATCACGTGGATTTATTACGGTTCCCCAGGTCGTGGAGCGATTAAAGGCACGTGGGATTGGAATGAAACAAGCGGAAAAATTTATTCAAGAATTAGCTTGGCGCGAGTTTTATACCCGCACTTGGTTTCAAAAAGGTGATCAGATATTTGAAGACATTCGCCATCCGCAAGAGGGCGTAGAAAATCATGGAATTCCAGAGGCTGTTCTCAGGGCGACCACTGGAATTCAGGCATTGGATTCTCATTTAACTGATTTCTGGAAGACAGGCTACTTGCACAATCATTTACGGATGTACCTCGCCGCCGTGATCTGCAATATGGGAAAATACCACTGGCGAGAACCCGCGGATTGGCTTTACTACCATTTATTGGACGGCGATTTGGCCAGCAATGCGCTTAGTTGGCAATGGTGCGCTGGTACATTCAGCAGCAAACCGTATTTTGTGAATCAGGAAAATATCAACAGGTATTCTGGCACGGAACAAAGCGGTACTTTTTTGGATGTTGACTATGAGCTTTTACCCACAAATCCAGTTCCACTGGCATTTAAAAAATCTGAGAAATTAAACCTCGTTTTTACCCCGCCTGAAACGAAGCCCCTCGAAATACAGGAGAATCTTCCCACTTTCATTTATACGCATTATACATTGGACCCCACTTACCACATGGGAGAGGAAGGAAACCGGATATTGGTCTTAGAACCGAGTCACTTCAAAAAGCACGGGATATCACCGAAGACGCTGAATTTTATTCTATCTCTTGGGGAGAATATTCCTAGCCTGCAGGTATATTATGGGGAATATGCGAATCTATCCTTGCAAGGAATTTTTAGAGATCATCCCATTAATGCCCATTTCAAAGGAATTAGGGAGAGGCATCCTACACTTGCAACGGATCTTGTAGGTGAATTCCCGAGCTTTTTTTCGTTTTGGAATAAGCTAAGCAAACAGTTGGACTAATATCCTTGCACCGTTTTACCAACCATCCCGACTTCATAGGTCTAGGATGTAGGCCAAATGATTTTGGCCATGCTATACGTAAACACCAAGCTGGTAGCATCAAGTTAATCAACTTGATGACCCAGATGGAAAAATTTTCAAATATATGAATTGCGTGTATGCAATTAAATTTCTAACGAACCAACCTATACGTTACTTAACCGTCAGCGTTGTTCCTGTAATTTCGACTAATAATTTAGTAAGTCCTTTGGTCGCTGGCCCTGAAACCAATGATCCATCTGAACTGAAGGTTGACCCATGAGCCGCACATAAGAACGATGATTTGGTATTATTATATTCAACCGTCGAAGCTGCATGAGGACAAACGGAGGAGACAGCTAAAAAGCTTGAGGCTACATTTCCCGTTGCCAATCGAATCAAAATGATTCCACTCTTAGCAATAAAATCATTAACTGCCCTCAACTCTGTATCCAACTTAACCGTGAAAGCATTTGAAACAGGAGTCGCTCCGGGACTTGGGGTGGGAGTTGTTGAAGAAACAGGTGAGGGTGCCTCATCTTTAGAACAAGCAGCCGCTAAACAAGAAACGCAAACGGCGGCCAAACCACCTGAAACAGTATGTAAAAATTTTGCTCTTTTCATAGATTTTTATTTCTAAAACACCTTAAATCAAAATTTGTTTAAAAAAATATAATTCTCTTTGAAAAATGTGCATTTAGCTTAAATCTTGAATTTAAAAACTTCCGGCTACAAGATTAAGATTGAAGGTTCGATGTATCTATATTTTTCCAAGATCATTCTGAATTGCAGCGCCATCGGTTAAAACGCTTTACAAAAGTGGAACTTTAAACAATGTTAAGAAAATGAAATTTCCTCGCCAACAGGACTAATCTGTATTTGACCACCAATCGCTCTTAAGACTTTCATTATCGTCTCAAATTGAGGCTTAGAACCATCAGATAAGGCTTTATATAAACTAGGTCTACTCAATCCAGTTTCAGCAGCAATTTTTGTCATGCCAATGGATTTTGCAATATTTCCTATGGCTACAATGACATCTGAATCATTTCCTTCAGCTAAAACTGCATTTAGATATTCAGTAATCATTTCATTACTATCTAAATAATCTGCGATGTCAAATTTTGAAGTTTCCATTTTTAATACTTATATCCTTCAGTTTCCGAAGCCATTTGTCAAATTCATCCGTTTTTTCGATTAGGTACATTTGAATAATTTGTCTTCATTTGGATACAAATCTAGCAAATCTTATTCATTAATAAAAACAACAAACTGATCATTTAAATTGTTACTCTTTCCAGTCAATAGGAATGACCACTTCATTTTTTCTACCCCAAAATTGGAAGGGAGCATTATATCCTAAAAACGAGTATTCTCCGGTAACCTTAATGCCCTTCTTTTGAATTAATTTTAATAATAAATCTCGCTTTTCTCTGATCGTTTCATCATCCGCATATCCACCAAAACTAATCACTGCGACATACTGAGGACTTGACTTCACGATATGGACACCTGCATCTTTGGGTTTAGGTAAATCAGCTTCCTTATATTTTTCAGGCATCACAAAACTCATGGTAGATCCCTTGTCGCTCATTTCCATTCGGACAGGCGCCGTCATGGAAATACTTTTTCCCTGGTCATTACCCCCAAAGATATACCCGGCTAATTTCCTGAACCCACTACTGGATACAGACTTATAATCAGTCCCAGAACTATAAATTTTGGCAAATGTAGCGGAAGGGTAAAACCTTATTTCAAATTGCGCATCCTTGAGGACTAGCCTGTATTTTTGGTTTTCCGTTTTTAAATTATTACTCAGCAATTTATACGATTGTATCATGAGGAACAAAAAACCGATACTGGCAATGATGTAAAATGTTTTCATCTCTAAATAAATTTAATGACTAATTTAATCAACCTTTTCAATTTCAACACTAAATGGCAATATCATTTTACCCTTCGTCAAATAGTATGGGATCAATTCGCCATTTATTTCTGGAAGAGACACATTTTTCATCTCAATCACATCCGTAGGCTGATCATTCTTCATTTGATTGATGATCGTATTTGTTTCCAAATACATGTCACCGTTGGCAGCGATCGGATTGATAAATTTAAATCTGAAATTATAGCGCCCCTTTAGAATATTGACATTCCATTTTCCAAATATGGCTTCTTGATCCCATAACCCACGGGAACCATCCGCATCATTTCGATTCAAGGTCAAAGGGTTTTCCTTTTTCGAGCCAACGATAATTTTGGGTGGGCTGATCAGATTTTTTGATCGAATTAAATCCTGGTAAATAAGATCTAATTCGGCTTTCAATTTCAAGGCTATAGCTTTATTTTCCTTGACAATATTGTGTAGCTCTTCTGGGTCATTTTTCAAATGATACAATTCGAAATCTTCGATGGAAGCGTTATAATTAGTTTGGCCGACCAATTTATATTCTGCCTTCTGAATGGCCATACTGTTGTAAAGTTCAGGATACTTTCGGGTCCAATAACTAAACATGGCTCGATCCGACCAATCAACCTTTTTGCCTTTAATCAGAGGCACAAGGCTTTTTCCGTCGATCTTACGATCCTTTGGTAAATCTACATGACACAATTCCGATAGCGTAGGCAAGACGTCAAAGTGGGCCGACATCGTTTCAATCACTTTACTTTCTTTCGTCAACGCGGGATATTTCAAGAAAAAAGGAACTCGGGTCCCTCCATTATACACCGACCCTTTTTTATCTCGCAT
>JABMMK010000304.1 GCA_013205605.1 Cytophagales bacterium
CAAATTATGCAATTGGCTCGGGTCATTTTTCAAATCATATAATTCTTCGGAACCTCTTTTTTTCAACGTTCGGTTAAAAAAGAAGGCATAATTGGCGCTATCTGACATGATTAATTGTTTGGATGGAGAATCATCGATGTCGCCATAAGGGCCCACGGCGACCCATTTTTGTGGATCACCGGCCGGAAAACGATTGGGTTCAAAATTGCGCAAGTATAAAAATTCTTTGGTTCTGATGCCTCGAACGGGATAGCCCAAATTACCTTTTCTTACATTGGCATGCCTTTCTCTTTCTACAAAAACAGCATTTCTATGGGCTATTGGCCGACCGTTGATCAAATTGATCAGACTCTTTGAAGGAAGATCAGCGGGTTTTTCGATGCCCATGACGTCCAACATGGTGGGGGCTAAATCAATTAAACTTACTAATTCACTTGAACGCGCCGACTTGATTTTGCCTTTCCAATACATGATAAGAGGTATATTGGTCCCTGAGTCATAGCAGGTAGCTTTTGCTCTGGGGAAAGGCATACCGTTATCACTTGTGATGACAATCAGCGTGTTTTCTAACTCGCCTTTTGATTCTAAAGTGGCGATGAGTTTGCCCACATTACTATCAAATCGTTCTACTTCAAAATAGTAATCTAAGATGTCTTTTCTAACTACATCGGTGTCGGGCAAGAACCCTGGTACTTTTACTTTTTGGGGATCCAGTCCAGCTTGTTCACCAGTGCCTTTGACATAATCACGGTGGGGATCGATGGATCCAAACCAAAAAAAGAAAGGTTTATCTTTTGGTTTTGCTCCTAAAAATTCTTCAAAATTTTTGAAATTTTTCCCTGCCGGATTGTCTTGGTATCCACCTATTTTAAAATTTCCTGGGCCCCAGCCTTTTTGTTCACTGCCCACAAACCCACCTGATGCTTGAATGAGGCTGACAAAATTGGGAATGTTTACGGGAAGACTTCCCCATAAATTTCCTCCTTCCGCGATTTGGTGGGGATGCTTCCCGGTTAAAATACTGGCTCTGGAAGGACTGCAAGAGGCAGCCGAGCAAAACGCTTGGTCAAAAATCAAACCGTTTTTTCCTAAGCGGTCGATATTAGGTGTCCTAACAACTTTATCGCCAAAGATTCCAGCATGCTTCGACCAATCATCTGCAACGATAAAAAGTATGTTGGGTTTTTTAGTGGAATTTTGTCCCCAAACCATGAACGCTGTTAGGTTGAAAAACAAGAAAATGAGTGATTTTTTGATCATCGGTTTATGGGTCTTTTTGAGGTTTTAATTTAGCTTTTTCACTTTAGCTTTACCCACTTTACTAACTTTCCAAAAGTTAGTAAAGTTAGTAAAGCTGCTGATCAATTCTTTCTTTCAAAATAGATTATCAGCTTGTTGATAATGATTAGTAATCGTGTTTTATCGTTAGCGAAAACAGTTGATTTTTTAGACTGAAATTTATGTTTCAGTTTTTTGTGATCTCCAATTATTCTTTTCTGAATTCATGTGCCGTCTGAATAGCGGCCCTTAAATTTTCGATGGGTGTAATATTGCTAACGGTGCAATTGGCACTTAAAATCACTCGATTGGGGGCATTTTTCAACACGTCCATCGTAGCTTTTTTAACTTGATCCACGGTTCCTGTTGAGATAACACCATGTCGATCCAATCCGCCCATAACAGGTCTATCAAAGATTTCAGAGGCTTTTTGTAAGGTTAAAGATTTACCATCCGCTTGCAGGGGGATGTTAACTATTTGTCCAGGATAATCTTGGAATCGAGGGGTAAATCCCTCATATTCACCATCATAGTCGCAGATGTGGAGGATGTTGTAGGGAACTAATTGGGACACTTCTTTGTAAAGAAGCATATCAAAACTCTTAATCGCCCGATTAAATAACTGGTAGTCGGCCACGCGATTTGTCTCACCCCCTTGTGCACAGGTATAAAATCCATCTACGCCTAATTTAGCAGCGGCTTGAACGAAATTTAATATGGAAAGAGTTACATTTTCCATGCCGCGACACACTGCCTCTGGATCTTCTTTGACATGTTTAACAAGCAATTCCCAGGGCACAGCTTGTTTGGCCATTTGGTATGGCGAGTAAAGTGTTTGTATAATCATAGCCTCAGATTTCGCCTCTTTAACTAGATTTTTAATGACATACAGGATAGGCTCAAAAAATGACTCTGGCATAATAGGTTGCTTATACCAATCTTTCGCAGTCTTTATTTGTTCGTTGAGCGGAAGACTCATTCCGTCAAACTGAATTTTCACAAAGTCCATTTGAGTCGCCTTGAAATAATTCATATGGGCTTTAACCGCCTCATCACCCTTTTTATTAAAGTGCATGAAAAATCCTGCGGGTATATAATCGGATTTAGATCCTTTTTGCAATACGTCTTCCATTAAATCCCTTTTGGATTTTGCCTTTGCATTCAATGGTTTTTTTAACGGGGATGTTTGTGTTTGATTTCTTTCTTTCGCAGCACCCATTAGTCCTATTGTGCCTAATGAGCTTGATTTTAAGAAATTTCTTCTAGAGGAATTTTTCATAGTATAGCGTTTTAAATAGCGTTTTTTTTCATGTTAAATTTTCAATTTTCAAATTAGCTTTACCCACTTTACTAAATTTCAAAAGTCCGTAATTTAGTAAAGCTGCAGGTTAATTCGATTCTGTAGAATTAGATTATCAGGTAAGTGATAATATTAAACAGGGATCATTTTTTAATCATGTTTTTTTTATGGAAATTTATTCTTTGAAAAACAAAAATTACAAATAATGTACGATTATATTATTGTCGGCTCAGGTTTTTTTGGTTCCGTTTGTGCGAGAGAGTTAACAGATAAGGGATTTAAATGCCTTGTTTTAGAGAAGAGGAAGCATATTGGCGGAAATTGCCATACAGAAAAAGTTGACGGCATTAATATGCACACGTACGGTCCCCACATTTTTCATACGTCTAATGAGCGTGTTTGGAAATGGATCAACCAATTTGCTACGTTTAATCATTTTACCAATCGGCCTATAGCGAATTACAAGGGCGAATTATTTGCCTTGCCTTTTAATATGTGGACCTTTAACCAATTGTGGGGAGTGACGCATCCACATGAAGCGAAGGCGATTATTGCTGAGCAGTCGAAGGAAATAGGGGAGCCACAAAACCTGGAGGAACAGGCGATCAAACTTGTGGGCAGGGATGTATACGAAAAACTGATCAAGGGGTATACGTCTAAGCAGTGGATGAAACCTCCGAATGAATTACCCAAAGAGATCATTAAACGCCTTCCAGTACGTTTTACGTACGATACAAATTATTTCAACGATCCGTACCAAGGTATTCCTATCGGTGGGTATACTCAGATATTTGATCAGCTGCTTAAAGGGATAGAGGTCCAATTAGAAACGGATTACCTGGCGGATAAGTCGGCCTGGGATGCCAAAGCCCGACACATCATATTTACCGGCCCCATTGACGCGTATTATGAGTATCAATTTGGCCCTTTGGAATACAAAACCACCCGTTTTGAGCATAAAAAATTAACCGATACGGATAATTATCAAGGCGTTCCCGTGATGAATTATACGGATGCGGAAGTTCCTTATACGCGCATCATTGAGTATAAACATTTTGAGTTTGGCCAAACCGATACGACTTGCATCACGTATGAATATCCTGAACCATATGTAGCCAAGGTGACGGAGCCTTATTATCCGGTGAATGACCAAGCCAATAATGCCATTTTTGGTCAATATAAGGCTTTGGCAGATGCGGAGACTCATGTGTATTTTGGTGGCCGATTGGCTGAATACAAATATTACGACATGCATCAAATCATTGAGCGGGC
>JABMMK010000305.1 GCA_013205605.1 Cytophagales bacterium
AGACGCTGACCGAGGAAGTAATTTGGATGCCACCGATATGGCTTTGCATAGTTTCAAAAAAAGCAAAATAGTGATGTCTTTGGACGCTTTTGACCTACACAAAACAGAAGAAAATCAGTTTGCCCATCATGAAATCATGCGGAACAATTGGCAACTTGCCGACGACTCTGATTCTCTGAATAGTGTCATTAATACCATGAAACGTGGTTTCACTAAATCTACCGGTCCTAACTTCATGTATCATCAAAGATCCCTTACGCAATCACTGATGTTTTTGGAAAATACCAAATGGGTTAAAAAGAGATTGGCTAAAGGACTAAAAAAGACCAATAAAAATCCTTACGACATCGCGCTCCAACAAACACAAAATATGTTGACCTTCGGGCAAACCAATTTAGTGAGCTTGGATGACAAAGAAATTATACTGAAAAAAACGAACCTGGAATGGCATCATAAATTTACCAATGCCCTAACCATTTTGGTTATGTTTTTAATCGGCGCGCCCCTAGGAGCCATCATTAAAAAAGGAGGATTTGGGATTCCAGTGGTTGTGGCCGTATCCTTTTTTATCTTGATGTACATCTTAACCCAACAAGGAGATAAGATGGCAAAGGAAGGGAAATTGATCCTGCAAATTGGAGCATGGGCCTCAAATACAATTCTAGGACTTATAGGTATTTATTTCCTGCGCATTTCCCTAAACGACTCCAGACTTTTTGAATCAGATTTCTACCAAGTTACTTGGCATAGACTAAAAGCTTGGATACTTAAAAAAAGGGTTTCATCGTAAGCCAAGAATATAGTTTGCACATAACATTCGTTTTTTGTACTTTTGCCAATTAATTTTTAAAACTTTAAAACTGGTAAAAGATGTATTTGTCACCCGAGAAAAAACAAGAAATTTTCGAAACTAAAGGGAAAGCAAAGTCAAAAATCGATACTGGTTCTTCTGAATCGCAAATTGCGTTATTCACGTACAGAATCAATTATTTGACTGAGCACCTTAAAAAGAACAAAAAAGACCATAGCACACGCTTAGGACTTTTGAAATTGGTAGGTAAGCGTCGTCGTTTACTTGATTACTTAACTCGTACTGATATCTCAAGATATCGTGCTATTATTTTAGAATTAGGTATTCGTAAATAATATATTCAGGGTTCCATTTAGTTGGAGCCCTGTTTTATTTGCCATTTATCAACATTTGTCGTCGACAAACAAAGCTTATTACACGCAAGGTTGCGTGAGAATTTATTCACAAACGTATGTCATTTAACATTATTCAAAAAAATATTTCGATGCCCAATGGCAAGGAAATCCAAATTGAAACTGGCAAATTAGCCAAGCAAGCGGATGGATCTGTGGTTGTTCGTTCAGGAAATATGATGTTGTTAGCCACTGTGGTTGCCAACAAAGATGCCAAAGAGGGAGTAGATTTCCTTCCATTATCTGTTGATTACCAAGAAAAATTTGCGTCCAATGGACGTATTCCAGGTAGTTTTCTTAAAAGAGAGGCTCGCCTTTCTGATTATGAAATTCTTATTTCACGTTTAGTAGACCGTGCATTGCGTCCTACATTTCCAGATGATTACCATGCAGATGTGCAGGTGATGATCAATTTGATTTCAGCGGATTCAGAGGTTTTACCGGATGCTTTTGTTGGCCTAGCGGCTGCAGCAGCACTTGCGGTTTCTGATATTCCATTTAACGGACCTATTTCTGAGGTGCGTGTAGCTAAAATTAATGGAGAATATAAAGTAAATCCTAGTGTTAGTGAATTAGTAGGAGCTTCCTTAGAATTAATCGTGGCCGCAAATGCCAATGATATCTTAATGGTGGAAGGTGAAGGAGATGAGATCTCTGAAGCTGAAATGATTGAGGCGCTTCGTATTGCACATGATGCCATTAAAATTCAATGCCAAGCATTAAATGAATTAACGGTAGCTTGTGGAAAAACTGAAAAGAGAACATATAGCCACGAAACACACAATGAAGAATTGCGTGCGGAATTATGGAAAAATTATTTCGATAAATATTTGGCAGTAGCTAAATTAGCGAACCCGAAAAAAGAAGAGAGAAAAGCAGGTTTCAAAGCGATTGTAGATGAATACATCTCAACGCTAAATGAAGACCATACCGTTAATCTTTCCTTAGCTAAGGTTTATTTACATGACATCGAAAAGGAGGCGGCTCGCCAATTAGTATTGCAAGAGCGTTATCGTCTAGATGGTCGTAAATTGAACGAAATACGTCAGATCACTTGTGAAGTGGATTATTTACCTACTCCACACGGATCAGCGGTTTTCACGCGTGGGGAAACACAATCATTGACTACAGTTACTTTGGGAACTAAAATGGATGAGCAGATTATTGATCAAGCCATGACTCAAGGGTACAACAAGTTTATGTTGCATTATAATTTCCCAGGTTTTTCAACGGGAGAGGTTAAGCCAAATAGAGGCGTTGGTCGTAGAGAAGTAGGACATGGTAATCTAGCCATGCGTGCGATTAGAAAAGTTTTACCTAAAATGGAAGATTTTCCTTACACATTACGTGTGGTTTCAGATATTTTAGAATCAAATGGTTCTTCGTCAATGGCTACAGTTTGTGCTGGAACATTAGCATTAATGGATGCAGGAGTTAAAATCAAGGCGCCTGTTTCAGGAATTGCCATGGGTTTAATTTCAGATCCAAAAACGGGTAAATATGCAGTTTTATCTGATATTTTAGGTGATGAAGATCATTTGGGAGATATGGACTTTAAGGTAACAGGTACTGAAAATGGTATCACTGCTTGCCAAATGGACATAAAGGTTCAAGGTTTATCCTATGAAGTTTTAGTAGAAGCATTATCTCAAGCGAGAGAAGGTAGACTTCACATCTTAAATGAGATGAAAAAGGCAATTCCTAGCGTAAGAGATGATTATAAGCCACAAACGCCAAGAGCTACCGTGATCAAAATCATGAAAGAGCAAATTGGTGCGGTGATCGGGCCAGGTGGAAAAGTGGTTCAAGATATTCAAAAACAATCAGGTGCAACCGTAACCATCGAAGAAAAAGAAGATGGAGGATATGTAAGTATCTTCTCAGCCAACGGAGCTGCGATGGATATGGCGATTCGCATGGTGAAAAGTATCGTAACGATTCCTGAAGTGGGCGAAATCTACGATGGAAAAGTTAAGAACATCCAAGCATTTGGCGCTTTCGTTGAATTCCTTCCTGGAAAAGATGGATTATTGCATATCTCAGAAATTTCTTGGGATAGAATAGATACCATGGATGGTGTTTTCAAAGAAGGGGATAAGGTTAAGGTTAAATTAGTAGAGGTGGACAAAAAGACCGGTAAATTCCGTCTTTCAGCGAAAGCTTTATTGCCAAAACCAGAAAGTTCAGAGAAATCTGAGTAAAGAGATATCAAGTTTATGGGTTTATTGGAAACAATAAACCCATTTAATCCGTTGTAACATACTATGAGGCAGCTAAAAATTAGCAAACAAATTACCAACAGGGAAAGTCAATCGCTTGACAAGTACTTGCAGGAAATCGGAAAAGTAGATTTATTGACTCCGGATGAGGAGGTTATACTAGCTCAAAAAATTCGTGAAGGGGATCAATTGTCTCTTGAGCGCTTAACAAAGGCTAATTTACGTTTTGTCGTGTCCGTAGCCAAACAATATCAAAATCAAGGTCTTAGTTTAGGTGATTTAATTAATGAGGGAAACCTAGGTTTAATTAAAGCCGCACAAAGATTTGATGAAACACGTGGATTTAAATTTATTTCTTACGCTGTATGGTGGATCCGACAATCAATACTGCAAGCGCTCGCTGAACAGTCACGTGTTGTGCGTCTCCCGCTTAACCGCGTTGGAGCGC
>JABMMK010000306.1 GCA_013205605.1 Cytophagales bacterium
AAAAGCTTTCTTTGGGCAGCATAAGGCACAATATCCTCCTTTTGCAATAACTTAAGTAAGTCGGCAAAAACCTGCAAAAGTCCCCATTTCCCTACTTCTGTTGGCCCCAAACGGTCCTGCATAAATGCTGATAATTTTCGCTCCACATACACGCCGACCACCACATTAAGGCTAATTAAAACAAGGCAAATAAGTAGAGCGATCCACATTATAGTTTATTTAAGGCCTGCGTGATGTCCTCAATTAAATCGTCGATGTGTTCTAGGCCCACCGAGATCCGAACTAAACCATCTGTAATGCCGACTTCAGCCTTATCTTCAAGAGACAATTTTGAGTGGGTCGTTGAGCCCGGATGTGTCATAATGGTCCTAGAATCCCCTAAATTGGATGATATGGTAATAAATTTCAATTGTTTCGAAAAGGCATTGACCTTTTCAAATCCACCTTTTATATCTATCGTAATAATACCACCCCCATATTTCATTTGCTTTTTGGCTAATTCATATTGAGGATGTGCAGGAAGAAAAGGATAATTAACTGCATTAAGCGCTTTGTGACCGTCTAAAGCTAAGGCTAAGGCCATCGCATTTTCCGAATGCTTTTGCATCCTTAAATCAAGCAATTCTAAGCTTTTTGACAAAACCCAAGCGTTAAAAGGCGACAGTGATGGACCCGTATGTCGAGCAAAAAAACGTATTTCTTGAATCAATTCTTTTTTTCCACATATAATGCCACCTAATACTCGTCCTTGTCCGTCGATAAATTTAGTCGCCGAATGAATGATTAAATCAGCACCCATATCTATGGGTGTTTGTAATATAGGTGTAGCAAAACAATTGTCGACCACCAAAACAATATCCGTGCCCGCTTTCAAATCACTCAAAGCTTGTATATCGATAAGCTCTAAACCTGGATTTGAGGGACTCTCGCAAAACATGAATTTAGTGTTAGGCTTAATTGCGCTTTTCCAAGCGCCTAAATCACTCCCGGTAACAAAAGTGCATTCGATGCCCCACTTCGTAGTGATTTTAGTTAATATTTGAATCGCTGAACCAAACAAAGCTTTGGAAGCGATAATATGATCTCCTGATTTCAATAAACCCGCCATCGAAGCAAATATGGCGGCCATTCCCGTTGAGAAGGCAATTCCATCCTCCGCATTTTCCAACACACACATTTTCGAAACAAACTCATCCACATTGGGATTCATAAATCGCGAATAAATATTCCCTTCCATTTCATCTGCAAAAATGGCTTTACTTTGCTCTGCATCTTCAAACGTAAAACTAGACGTTAAATAAAGAGGCACAGAATGTTCTCGATTAGGGGACTTGGGTACCTGTATTCGAATCGATTGAGTCTGTTTTTTCATAAATTTTAATTAATAATCTACAAAAATAATAGATTAACATTAAAAAACTTCGTTAAAAATAATCTATTTATCGATAAAAATTTGAGTAAAAAAATATTGGTTATATCTTTATAAGAAATAGAAATATACCTTTAAATAGAATGATGAAAAAAACAATTTACTCAATGCTTGTGGCGGTGATGCTTATACCAACTGCCATGCAAGCGCAAAAATGGACCAATCTTTTTGACGGAAAAACGTTTACGGGTTGGAAACAATTAAATGGCCAAGCGAAATACGAGATTAAAAACGGAGTGATTATCGGCACCACCGTAGCTAACACCCCTAATTCTTTCATGACTACTGAAAAAACGTACGGTGATTTCATCCTTGAATTAGAATTAAAAGTGGACAACTCGATGAATTCAGGTATTCAAATCCGTAGTTTATCAAAACCAGAATTCAACAATGGCCGCGTTCATGGATACCAAGTGGAAATAGATCCCTCGGATCGCGGTTGGTCCGGCGGAATCTACGACGAAGCACGTAGAGGTTGGTTATACCAAAATGAAATGAATCCTGCCGCTAAAAAAGCTTTCAAGCGCGAGGCTTGGAATAAATATCGCATCGAGGCGATTGGCAGTGTCATTCGTACTTGGATTAATGATGTGCCGGTGGCCAATTTGATCGACGACATGACACCAGAAGGATTTATTGCCCTTCAAGTGCATGCGATTGGAAAAGAAGCTACCGCTGGAAAGCAGGTCATGTGGAAAAATGTTCGCATTCAAACAGGCAAGGATATGCAACCACGCCCAGCGGATGGTGTGACTCCCGTGGAAAACTATACCTTGAATACGCTTTCAGATCAAGAAAAATCTTTGGGATTTAAATTATTATTTAATGGAAAAGATTTGACTGGGTTCAGATCTGCATTCAAAACCACTGCACCTCCTAAAGTTTGGACTGCAGAAGAAGGAATGTTACACGTAAATTCTTCCGGTGGAAAAGAATCTGGTAACGGAGGTGATATATTGACCAACGAGAAATTTGGAGCTTTTGAATTTGTTTTTGATTTTAAACTAACTGAAGGGGCTAATTCTGGTGTTAAATATTTTGTTAACGAAACATATGCATCTGGCATGTCGGCGATCGGCTTAGAATACCAAGTTTTAGATGACGAGAAACATCCAGATGCCAAATTAGGCACGGTAGGAAACCGTACACTAGCAAGTTTATATGACATCATTCCATCGATTAAAAACGACAAACGTTTTCAAAAGAAAATAGGCGAATGGAATCAAGGACGTATCATCGTTTATCCAAACAACATCGTTCAACACTGGTTAAATGGATTTAAGGTGTTAGAATACGAAAGAAATAGCAATATTTATAAAGTGTTAGTGGCACATAGCAAGCATTCAAGATGGGATGGTTATGGTGCTCAAGCAGCTGGCCCTATCTTGTTTCAAGAGCACGGAGATTCCGTTTTTTACAAAAACATAAAAATTAGAGAAATTAAATAAAATTATAAACCTATTACCATGGAAAGAAGAGAATTTATTCAAAAAAGTGCCATAGCTTCGCTAGGTACTTTTGCCTTTAGCCCTAAATCTTATAGCAAGATTTTAGGTGCCAATGACCGGGTGCGCGTGGCTGCCGTTGGTTTTTCAGATCGTCACCGATCATCACACGTAGGGCCATTTAAAACTTTATCGAAAGAGATGAATTTTGAAATGGTCGGACTTTCTGATCTTTGGAATCGCCGTAGAGAAGAAGGTGCAGCTTATTACGAAAGCCAATTGGGATCCAAAGTGAAGACTTATCGAAATAACGATGAGTTATACGCGTCTAAAGGAATTGATGCTGTATTCATTTCAACAGCCGATTTCCAACATGCGATTCACTTAATTGAAGCTGTAAAAGCGGGTTGCGATGCCTATTGCGAGAAGCCTTTGGCAGAAACCATGGAAGATAACCGTGCGGTATTAAAGGCGGTAAAAGAATCCAATAAAATTGTGCAAATAGGATCTCAACGTCGTTCAGGAACCAATTATTTTGCTGCTGAAGATTTTATCAAGTCAGGTAAATTCGGAGATATCAAAATGGTAGAGTTGCTTTGGAATGTAAACCAACCAGGAAGATGGAGACGTCCAGCTTTAACTAAAATTTTAAAGGAGTCAGATATTGATTGGAATCGTTTCGTGCTTAACCGTCCAAAAGATACGTTTGATCCACGTAAATACTTAGAATATCGCTTATTCTGGCCATATTCATCCGGTATTTCGGGCCAATGGATGTCGCATCAAATTGATACCGTGCACTGGTTCTCTGGTTTAACGCATCCGCGTTCTGCCGTTTCCAACGGAGGTATTTACCAATGGAATGATGGTCGCGTAAATGCAGATACGCAAACAACTGTATTTGATTACGGCCCTTCAGATGATAAAACAAAAGGATTTCAAGTTCAATTTACTTCTCGCTTCTCAAATGGAGCCGGTGGAACGAAAGAAATTTATTACTCAAATTCAGGTGAATTAAATCTAGATACAAACACGATTTCTCCAAATGGTGGACTTCGCGAAAGAGATGCAAAAGAAATGGGTATGCAAGCCAACCTATTACCTAGCATGAAATTGGGTGAAGCTATCGTAGTAGAAACAAGTGCTAATACCGGTGGAGACCAATTAACATTCAACCACATTAAAAACTGGATGGAATGTGTTCGTTCTCGCAAAACTCCAAATGCTCCTATCGAAGCTGGTTACCAACATTCCATTGCCACGATCATGTCAAATGCGGCATATCGTACAGGAATGCGCGTAACTTTCGACGAGAAAACGCAAGAGGTTATGGCAGGAAATAAAGTGTTTAAATATTAATTTAAAAAGAATTGACAGCCCCCCATTCCATGCGCCAAAACGCATTTGAATGCAAGCCCAAAAAATTCTAAACACACAAAGAGACGCGATGAATCGCGTCTCTTTTTTTATTCAAAGGCTGCCGTTTTTTCCATTAGACAATTTCAAATTTGCCACATATTTATTATAACTTGCAGTAAATTCGAATTAACAGCATATGGCCATCATTCCGACTCAAACTAAGAAAGATCTTTATACGCACATAGCGATCATTATTTCCTTATTTTTAGTCTTGTTTTTTGGCTTTTTCTTTGTCTATTTGCCTTGGAGTACACACCACGGCGAAACCATTAAAGTTCCCAACCTGAAAGGAATGAGTGTCGAAAAAATGGAAGAACTGATCAGTGAAAATGAGTTGGAATATGAAATTTCAGATTGCACTTTCACTGCTGATAAACCTCCTTTAACCATTTTATCTCAATACCCGATGCCAAATTCTTTGGTCAAATCTGGTAGAAAAATATACATTACCATTAATTCAGAAACTCCTCCCACGATTAAATTGCCCACATTAGTCGGCTTGTCTGTGCGAAGTGCTGAGCAACAACTATTCATCTTAGGTTTAAGGAAGGGAATCGTGCATGAGGTTAATGACCCAAGAATCAAAGAAGTGATTGAAGTTCAAGCCTTTGGCAGAAAAATTGAGGCTGGAGCTAGCATACCAAAAGGCACAGCTGTAGACCTTTTCATCGGAAATGGTACGGCAAATGTAGAAATGGAATTGCCTGATTTAGTAGGTAAACCTATGGACGAAGTCAACATCATACTCGCTGGAATGAATTTAAAAATAGGAAAAGTGACCTATGAGGCCAATAGTGAATTC
>JABMMK010000307.1 GCA_013205605.1 Cytophagales bacterium
GAATTTTCAGGAGACCGTGAGCGCAAGCCATTTCAACGAGAGGATTCGGAAAATGAGCGTCCTAAAAGAGTATTTGACGCGAATAAATCGGATGATTCTTCGAAGGATTTCCGGGAAGCGCCAACAAGCAAATTCTCAAAGAGAGATACGTTTAAAAGCAGAAATAGGTACGAGGAGAGTCCAGCACATACGCCACAGTATAAATTAGATCGTTTTAAAGAAAAGGCTCCTGCTAAAATTCAAAAAAGAATTAGAGAAGCTGAAAGTAAAAGTGACATGGTTCGCTTAAATAGATATATCGCGAATGCGGGTATTTGTTCTCGCCGTGACGCAGATAAATTGATCGAGGCGGGTGAAATTAAAGTGAACAACAAAGTGATTACTGAAATGGGCTACCAAGTAGCTCCTACAGATATTGTCAAATATGGCAATCGCAAATTGAATCGCGAAAAGCCAGTCTATGTATTATTGAATAAACCTAAAGACTTTTTGACCACAACCGAAGATCCGAATGATCGTAAAACGGTTATGGAATTAGTCAAAAACGCAGGCGATGCACGTATTTATCCTGTAGGAAGATTAGACCGCAATACAACGGGTTTAATTCTATTGTCCAATGATGGCGAGTTGGCCGACCGATTAACTCACCCATCCCATGAGATTGAAAAAATTTACCAAGCAGAGTTAGATAAGCCTTTGACCGATGATGATTTCGAAAAAATCAAAGCGGGATTAACCTTAGAAGATGGGGAAATCAAAGTGGATGATTTAGCTAAAGTCACTCCGGATGGTTACGTCATTGGCGTTAAAATTCACTCAGGGAAAAATCGAATCGTCCGAAGAATATTTGAACATTTGGGATATGAGGTAACTAAACTAGACAGAACAACATTTGCTGGCTTGACTAAAAAAGATTTGCCAAGAGGCCATTGGAGGTATTTAACGGAAAGAGAACTTGTTAAACTGAAGTACTTCTTATAAACAAAAAAGGCCTGAAATTTCAGGCCTTTTTTTATGCTTGTATGATTGAATTTAAATATTCATCAATGATTCACGACGTCTCATTTTACCAGCTGGGATACCAAACATCATCTTAAATCTTCTACAGAAATAAGCGGTGTCTTTATACCCTACTTCAGAACCTATGGCACGAATGGATTTTTTAGTAGTGCGTAAAAGTCCTACGGCAGCTTCCATTCTTTGATATTCAATGTAGTCCTGAGGATTAATTCCTGTCAACATTTTGAAATATTGACCTACATAATCTTCAGATACGTTGGCCACATTGGCTAATACCTTATTGGACAAATCTCCACCGATATGATCCTTGATGTAAGCGAAAATGTCAATTAACCTTGGATCTTTGAAATAGGTGCTGTTTGTGGCTAGTTGCTCAACAAACAATCTATTCTGAATGATATAACGAATAACTTCAATGACAATTTCTTCCGTTTTTATTTTGATGATTCTGCCTTTTCCAATTTCATCCGACATATCCTCAAGGAGAATTTCTTTGATGGTTTGAGCCAGTTTCTCATCTTTCTTAATTAAAAATGGAGGGATATCTAGAGATGTAAAGAAATTCACCGAATCAAAAACCTTAGCTTCAAAAGCGACCATTCCAAATGAATTTTCAAGTCTGCCAATGGCGCTTGAATCATTATTTTGGTCAAAGTATAGCTCACGATGCGTCATGAACTCTTCATTATTTACTGCCTTAGGTTTTTCTGCATTACCATACGTAACACTGACCATTTTGCCACCCGGAATAAAAAGCATATCACCCTCTTCTACTTGGGTTTCTTCCTCACCAAATGAAACTTCGCCTTTGTACAATATCAAGAGCGAGTTTTCGACATCGTAGTAATTTTTTATTCGGATAGGTTGTAATATTCTAATGTTTCTAGCCTTAATAAATTTAACTCCCAAGGACTCGATAATCTTATTATAATCTTCCATTTTCGTATGTTTTATCGTCGATTATTACGATTCTATTAATTTAACTTGGACAAAACTAATAAATTAGCGAATAAATCCAAATTATTTAGAAA
>JABMMK010000308.1 GCA_013205605.1 Cytophagales bacterium
GACTTACGCTTATTTACCGAAAATGATGTTCGTTTTTTGAAGCAATTTTCTTAGAAATGATATTAACCTTTTTTAACTTTTTTGCCGGAAAACTAAAAGGCAAAATGTCTAATTTTGATTTAATTTTCAATTTATGCTGAATTTTCACCGAATTAATAACCTAACGGGTTGGCTTGCTTTTCTGATTGCCATGGTCACGTATACATTGACCGTTGAGCCCACAGCCTCCTTCTGGGATTGCGGCGAGTTTATTGCCTGTGCCTATAAGTTACAAGTTCCCCATCCTCCAGGGGCTCCACTCTTTTTATTAATTGGCCGTATGTTTTCTTTGTTGGCCCTAGGTGACGTAAGCCGAGTGGCTTTTTGGGTGAATATGATGTCAGTAGTTTCAAGTGCATTAACCATTTTGTTTTTGCATTGGACCATTGTCCTGATTGGACGTAAGATTTTAAACAAAACTTTTGATTCGTTAAATAAGTCGGAAAGCATCATTCTGTTGTTATCTGGATTTATTGGCGCTTTGGTGTATACTTTTTCAGATAGTTTTTGGTTCTCTGCGGTAGAAGCTGAAGTGTATGCGATGTCCTCTTTTTTTACGGCTATTGTGGTTTGGGCGGCATTTAAATGGGAGCTCGTGGAAGATGAAGCGGAAGCTAACCGTTGGATTCTTTTCATTGCCTACTTAGTGGGTCTTTCCATCGGAGTTCACTTATTAAACTTGGTTACTTTGCCTGCCTTGGCCATTTTGTATTATTTCAAAAAAGAAGCCAAACCCACCTATAAAGGAGGCTTTATTGCCATGTTGATCGGCCTTTTAATTTTAGGCATTATAAATTCGGGCGTAATTCCTGGACTTCCTTCATTAGCTTTTTGGTTTGAATTGCAATTTGTCAATTCACTAGGATTCTCCTATGGAAGTGGTGCTTTGTTTTTCTTGGTGCTTTTGATTCTGGCCATCGTTTTTGGCATCCGATATTCGTATAAGAAACAAAATGTAGTGCTTAACGTCGCTTTATTTTCGTTGGTATTTTTATTGATTGGCTACTCAACGTATACCGTTGCTTTAGTTCGCTCGGGCTATAATCCGCCGATCAATGAGAATGACCCCAGTAACATTTTGAACTTTTTGAAATATTTAAAAAGAGAGCAATACGGATCACGTTCTTTATTATATGGCCCTATTTATACGGCACAAATTGAGGAATTTAAGCAGGGGGAACCTGTTTATAAGATGAAGGATGGCAAATATGTGGTGTATACGAATAAGCCAGAATATGTGTATCAGAAGGACCAACAAATGCTTTTGCCGCGTGTTTGGAGTAATTCGGGCCAGCATGTTCAGTTGTACCAAGATATGTTGGGGATTCCAGCGGGCCAAAAACCGAGCTTTGGCGATAACCTCAGGTTTATGTTTAGTCATCAAATGGGGCATATGTACATGCGCTATTTACTGTGGAATTTTGTCGGTCGAGAAAGTGATGCACAAGACGCTTGGGCCATCAATGCTTTTCAAGATACTTCTAATTTACCGGACCTAATGAAGGAAAATAAGGCTCGAAATAATTATTATTACTTGCCCATCATCTTAGTTTTATTAGGTTTTTACCTGCTGTATCGCAAAGATGAAAAAGACTTTTTGGTGACCATTATGATGTTTGTGTTGACCGGAATAGCATTGGTCGTTTACCTAAATTCCCCGCCGGTAGAACCTCGAGAGCGGGATTATATATATGTGGGATCGTTCTATTTTTTAGCTATATGGGCGGGATTGGGCGTCCTGCAATTGGCCGAGTGGTTAACAAAAATCATCAAATCGCCCCAAATGCGTTGGGCTTTATTGGCCGTTCTTAGTTTATCTGCGCCGATAATTATGGCCCAACAAAACTGGGATGATCATGATCGTAGTAGGCGATACCATCAAATTGATTTTGCTAAAAATCTATTAAATTCTTGTGCGCCTAATGCCATTTTATTTACGGGCGGTGACAATGATACTTTTCCCCTTTGGTATGTACAAGAAGTGGAAGGGTTCAGGACGGATGTCCGAGTGTGTAATTTATCTTTATTGGGGACCGACTGGTATGTAGACCAAATGAAGCGTAGGACTTACTTGTCAGAAGCATTGCCAATAAAATTAACTAAAGATCAATTTTTAGAAGGGGTCAATGATCAAATCATGTACAATGAAAACCCTAATATATCAGAAATGTCGCTTCCTGATTATTTGGATTTATTGCACAAAGACGATTCCCGTATTCAGGCACAAACTCAAAGCGGGGAAACGATCAATACTTTCCCATCTGACTCTTTGGTTGTGCCCGTTAATGTGGCTGAATTAGCTAAATCTAATTGGTTTCCTAAGGCATTCCTTCCTTTTGTTTCAGATCGATTGGGTTGGAGATTGCCGGCAAAAAATATTTTTAAAGGCGAGTTAGTCCAATTGGAAATTATCTCCAACAATGCGGTGTCTGGTTGGAAGCGCCCTATTTATTTTGCGGCGACCTTGCCGAGTGAGCAATATTTAGGCTTGAAAGAGAGCATGCAATTAGAAGGTTATGCCTATCGACTTATGCCATTTAAAATCTCAGGTGCTAAGGATGGTTTTGTTAACACCAAAATCATGGCGGATAATATGTTGAATAAGATGTATTGGAGAGGTTTGAATGATCCTAGTATTTATTACCATGGAGATTTTTATATGGGAATTCCGAGTGTGACGCTTCGTTTGGGTACGTATCGATTAGCAGACCAATTGGTTCGCGAGGGTAATTTACCCTTAGCCAAAAAGGTATTGGATCATTTGGATTTTGTGATGCCCGACAAGGTGATCCCCTATGATCAATTCTCGGCCAGTATGGTGGGGATATATTTGTCGATCGGGGAGGAGAAAAAGGCTTTAGAAATTGCAAATACGATGGTGAGACGGAATGGAAAATCGTTGGATTATTATTTAGCCGCAGGTATTCGTTCCAATGAGCGTAATATTCAAATCGCTTTATATGAGATGAATTTAATAGTTTCCTCATTAAAGGAATCCAAGGTTGCACCTGCCCATTACAAGGAATTAGAAGGTATATTTAATTTCCAAATGAGTAAGGTTCAGTAATGGATTTTAAGGCTATTTTTAAATGATGATTTTTGATGTGGATATATGCTCAATATGTTCTAGTCAAATGACAAATGGTATACTTTGGACAAAATTTGATCTAATAAATTCCCTGAAATTCATTTAAAAATTCTTTTTTAATTCTTATTACTGTCAATTTTAACAATAATAAGAATTAAAATGACATATCTAGAATTTAGAACTGGCATGTACAGTTTTGGAGTATTCTCGACGAGTGACGTTAAAAATCTCTTTGCAGATTCAATTAATCAAGCCAAGTTAGTGTAAATCGTCCGTATTAATGGATGTCAATTCTTTGGAGTCATTGGGCCTTTCCGAATTGATTTTACTTGGACTGGCCAAGGAATCGGTTGTCCAGAACTTAAATTAGCTTTATCTCTTGGTAAAGTTTTTGGGTCTTCGCAAGCCATGTATACCATGATGGCCGTTATAATGGCATTACTTCGTAAATCATCAAAGATGATTTTATCATACGTATCTCGATTGGTATGCCAGGTATAGTTAAAATAAGACCAACTTAAAGAGCTTAAAGAGAAGCCTGGTGCCCCGGCAGCCACAAAAGGGGCGAAGTCGCTGCCGCCACCTCCCGGTGTTCCTGGAAAGTTCGTTTTGATGGAATCTTTGAGAATGCTAGGAACGGCAGATAACCAACGTGAAATAAATTCACCCGCATATTGATATCCCTGTCCTGAAATATTCGCAATCCTGCCAGTTCCGTTATCCTGATTAAACAAGGCTTGCAGTTTACTGACAATTTCAGGGTGATCTTCAACAAATGCTCTGGAACCATTTAACCCTTGTTCCTCACTTCCCCAATGTCCCACTAAAATAGTTCGTTTAGGATTTGGATAAACTAATTTTAAAATGCGCATCGCCTCCATCATGGTCAATGTTCCCGTTCCATTATCTGTAGCACCTTGACCGCCATCCCAGGAGTCAAAATGTGCGGAAAGCATGACATATTCATTTGGTTTTTCTGTTCCTTTTATTTCGGCGATCGTATTAAAGGAGGGAACGATGCCTAAATCTTTTGAATCTGTTTGAATACTGATGACGGGATTATCGCCAGATTCAACCAAGCGATACAAGGTTCCATAATCTTCCAATGCAATATCAACGGTTGTGATTTTTGAAGTGTAGGCAC
>JABMMK010000309.1 GCA_013205605.1 Cytophagales bacterium
TACAATTTCGCACCCGAATTTCCGGCTTGGAATTGCGTCTTTTTTTGGCTGATGAGCTCTTGAGTGAATTGACCATCCACATAGACAGAAACAGCTTGGATATCACCTGTTGGGGCTTGCCAAGATTGATTCGGCCCTAACACAATTTCATCAATTTTATAGGCTTTGGCCGCTTCGGTCTTTGTGATTTGAGGACCGCCTAAAGGCCAACCCGTTCCTAAAGTCATATCGATGCCTAAATGCAATCGATTCGCTTCTTTTAAAACAAAGGCGAATTTTTGTTGCCAACCAGCACCCAAATAATTCTGAAAAGATGATTCAAAGCCTTTAGCCCCATAAATAGGTATTATGTGTAAACCGCCAAAACCCGCTTTGGCAAATGCTTCCAAATTGTATGTGATCCCTTTTTCTGTCACTGCACTACCTGGCCACCACCAATAAACCCAAGGCTTGGTCGTAGAAAAAACAACAGGATCCGAAGATCCTGCCGTTTTCAAACAAATAGATAGGACAAAAATGAGGATGAAACTTAATTTTTTCATGCCTCTACATTGATTTTTATTAAACAAAACGACCTAATAAATTTTCTAAATATTCTTGCTTGCCAGAGATCATAGCAGGTTCGCCTAGGCTTACAGCAATTTGGTATAAGTCTTCTAATTTCAGCTTGCCCGCTTCGTAGTCAGCTCCTTTTCCTGAATCAAAACTAGCATAACGAGCTGCCTTTAAGCGATCCAGTTCACCATGCTTGGCTAATTTATCCGCGATAATTAAAGCTCTTGCAATCGTGTCCATTCCGCCAATATGTGCATGAAATAAATCAGCCGCATCGGTAGAATTTCTCCTGCGCTTTGCATCAAAATTTATTCCTCCACCCGCTAATCCACCTTGCTTTAAAATAATAGCCATCGCTTCTGCCCACTCGTAAATATCTATTGGGAATTGATCCGTATCCCAACCATTTTGATAATCACCGCGATTTGCGTCAATCGAAGCCAGCATTCCAGCGTCGGAAGCCACTTGGCATTCATGCGCAAAAGTATGTCCCGCCAATGTCGCGTGATTAACCTCTAAGTTTAAACCGAATTCAGAAAGCAAATTAAACTCCCTCAAAAACCCAATCACGGTCGCCGCATCATAATCATATTGATGTTTCGTGGGCTCACAAGGCTTAGGCTCAATAAAAAACTTTCCTTTAAAACCATTTTTTCTAGCATAGTCCACACAAGTATGAAGCATTTGAGCAAAATGCTCACGCTCACGTTTCATGTCTGTATTTAATAAAGTCATGTAACCTTCTCTACCTCCCCAAAACACATAACCATCCCCGCCTAATTTAATTGTTGCATCGATCGCACCCTTTAATTGGGCCCCCGCATGAGCGACAACCTCAAAATTTGGATTGGTAGAAGCACCATTCATATAACGTTCATTCGAAAATAAGTTGGCCGTTCCCCACAATAATTTCACTCCCGACTCAGCTTGTTTTTTAGCAAAAATATCGGATATAAATTCTACCCGACTTGTAAATTCTTTGGGATCATTGCTATGATCGATCGCATCCATATCGTGGAAACAATAAAAAGGAGCACCTATTTTAGTCATAAATTCAAAAGCGGCATCTGCTTTGTCGGAGGCTCTTTGGCGCACATCACTCGCCGTATCCCATGGATAATGATGGGTTCCTGGGCCAAATGGATCAGCACCATTTCCACAAAACGAATGCCAATATGCAATGGCAAAACGTAAATGCTCTTTCATACTTTTTCCGGCAATGATCCTATTTTCATCGTAATAACGAAAAGCAAACGGATTGTCCGATTCTGCACCTTCAAATTTAATTTGACCAATGCCTTTGAAATATTCTTTTTGACCTAATATGATACCCATAATGATTACTGCGTTAGTGTTATTTGTAATATCAAAACTACAAATTCTACCCAAAAAAATACCAAAACAAAAATAATTTTAGTGGGTATGATTAAATTTCCGTCACACGATTCAACCTAAAGGCTAGACTCCAAGACAGCTAAATCATATTTTTTATTATTTTTGAAAACAAACACTAAAAAATACATGCTAAAAAAATTTATAGCCATCGCATTTCTTGTTTTATCCGTTTTGCAATTAAATGCCCAAGGTCCTTCGGGCGTTACTTACAATGCAAATAATCGCTTCGAACAATTAGAGTCCACCTTGCCCACACCCAATTCGTATCGAACTGCGAGTGGTTCACCCGGAAAAGATTACTGGCAACAACGTGCTGATTATGACATTAAAGTGGAATTAGATGATGTCAACCGCAAAATCATAGGCACGGAAACAATCACCTATTTCAACAATTCGCCTGATGAATTACCTTACATTTGGATTCAATTAGACCAAAATATTTTCGAGAAAGGAACTATTAAAAAGACCTCTGCCACGGGAGATATCACAAAAGGAATCAGTGCAAGTATGTTTGAGGAGTTAACAGATCCAAGAGAATATGGATATAAAATTACGGCCGTTAAGGATATCAAAGGGAATCCACTGAAGCATACGATTAATCAAACGATGATGCGCATCGACTTACCTACCCCTGTGAAATCAGGTGGAAATGTAAGTTTCTCCATCGACTGGAATTATTTGATTACTGAATATTATGGCCGATCAGGTTATGAGCTATTTCCTAAGGATGGAAATTCGAATTACTTCATCGCCCATTGGTTTCCACGCCTTGCCGTTTACAACGATGTATACGGTTGGCAACACAAGCAATTCATAGGCCAAGGAGAGTTTACTTTGAATTTTGGTAATTATAAAGTAGCCATTACGGTGCCCAATGACCATGTGATCGGTGCCTCAGGCGAATTACAAAACGCATCGCAGTTGATGACGGCGGCCCAATTAAAACGTTGGGAGCAAGCCAAAACAGCGGTTAGACCTGTGGTCATTGTGACTCAAGCAGAAGCAGAAAAAGCGGAAAAAAACAAGCCGACAGGTAAAAAGACGTGGATATACAAAGCTGACAATGTCCGTGATTTCGCGTTTGCAAGCTCTCGTAAATTTATTTGGGATGCGATGCAAGTGGATGTAGAAGGCAAAAAAGTGTGGGCCATGTCCTACTATTCTAAAGAAGGAAATCCACTTTGGGAAAAATACTCCACGATGGCGGTAGCTCATACGCTTAAATCCTATTCCAAAAGAACCATTGCCTATCCATACCCCGTAGCTATTTCTTGCCATTCAACTTTAGGTGGAGGAATGGAATATCCAATGATTTCATTCAATGGAGGCCGACCAGAAACCGATGGAACGTATACAGAAAATACAAAAAATGGGATGATCGGCGTGATCATTCATGAAGTTGGACACAATTTCTTCCCCATGATTATCAATTCGGATGAGCGCCAGTGGTCTTGGATGGATGAGGGTTTAAATACCTTTTGCCAGTATTTAGCAGAAATGGAGTGGGATCGCAACTTTCCTGCGCGTCGAGGAGAGCCCCAAGACATTGTTCCTTACATGCGTTTAGATACCAAAAACCAAGTGCCTATTATGGCCAACTCGGAGAACATTATGGATTTTGGAAACAATGCCTATGCAAAACCCGCGACAGCCTTAAATATCCTTCGTGAGACGGTTATGGGAAGAGAATTATTTGACTATGCCTTTAAAGAATATGCGCGCAGATGGGCATTCAAGCAGCCTTATCCAGCCGATTTCTTTAGGACTTTAGAAGATGCTTCAGGTGTCGACTTAGATTGGTTTTGGAAAGGTTGGTTTTATGGCACCGAGCCGGTGAACCAATCGATCGAAACGGTGGAGTGGTTTGGTATCGATACGCAAGATCCGGTGGCTAAAAAAGCGGGAGATAAAGAAGCGGCTCAAGCCAAGCGTCAAACCATTTCGAGCATGCGAAATAAAACGGATATTAAATCCACCGTAGTAGAGGAAAATCCTGACCTTACTGATTTCTATAATACCTATGATCGTTTTGCACCCACGGATGCAGACAAGAAAAAGTATGAAGATTATATAGCTTCTTTAAATGAAGATGAAAAAAAATTAGTCGCTCAAGGAAAGAACTTTTACGTGATTAATTTCAAAAACAAGGGAGGCTTACCTATGCCAGTGATCATTAAATTAAATTATGAAGATGGTACGGAAGAGGTCTTGAGATTTCCGGCTGAAGTGTGGAGATTAAACGATGTGGAGGCTAAAAAAATAATCCCAACCAGCAAGAAAGTGGTTAAGTGGACCTTAGATCCTTATTATGAAATCGCCGATATCGACACGGATGATAACGCATTTCCAAGGGAACCAGCTAAACCGACCAAAGTTCAATTGTTTAAAGAACAAAAGAGATCTTACTCAATGGACAGAAATCCCATGCAGGATGCGAAAAAAGCTAAAGAAGCGGCTGGGGCGGTGACAGGGTCAAAGAATTAATATGCGTGCAAAAAGCGTCTGAAATGATATCGATTTCAGACGCTTTTTTATTTATACAAACCAAAGTTTCAAGGACGCAATCACTAAAACCAAAGCTAAAATCCACTTCACTTTTTGATTGGAGGCTATTTTGGAACCCCAACTAGCACCTATGAATCCGCCAATTAATGAGGCGATGAGCCAATAAATCATTTGAGATTGATCGAGTGGAATCCAAGTTTTCAAGCCTGCTAAGCCAGAGACTGAATTGACAAAAATAAATAATGCAGATACAGCCGCGGCTTCTTTCAGACTAGCCCAACGAAATAACACTAATAGAGGACTTAAAATAATTCCCCCACCGATGCCAATCATGCCGGACAATAACCCGATGACTCCGCCAATGAATACCCCTAAAACCGGAATTAATGTGTTCGATTTTTCTTCCTTCAGTTGGTATACCATTCGAATCACCGCCATCAACAAGCAAAAACCTAATATCTGTTTGTAGGTAGAATCTGTTAAAGGAATCTTAGCCCCGAAAAATGCCGCTGGAATTGAACCTAAGGCAAAAGGCCAAAAAAGCTTCCACCTAAAAAAACCTTGTCGAAAAAAAGCAATAAATGACATCAGGGAAACCCCTAGATTCAGGAGCAAAGCCGTCTGTTTCATGATGGAGGGAGCAATGGCAAAAATAGCCATCACGGCTAAATATCCACTCGCACCTCCATGCCCTACAGATGCATATAAAAAAGCCATGATGGCTAATAAAAGAATTAAAGATTCTGTTTGGAACGCGAAATCAAACAATAATGGGAGCATATCATATCATTTACGAAACAATAATCTGACATAAATATAAAATTTTTCCCAGTCGGGAACACGAATTCTTTCTTCTTTGATTCTTGCGGCAGGTAAAACTTTTATTTTTTCAAATAAACGAATGTAGTATTCAAAGGCAAGTAAAACCCCTTTTTGGGCTACTGTAGGCAAGGCGTGAATTCCGCGTAAACCGGCATCAAAGTCCAACTGAATATCGTCTTCTATTTCACGTTTTTGAGCATCCGTAAACGTATTAAAATCAATGTTCGGGAAATAAACACGTCCCCGCTCCTCATAATCAGAACGAATGTCGCGAAGGAAATTAATTTTTTGAAATGCCGAACCTAAGGCGCAAGCATCTGATTTCAGTGACTCATATTCAGAAGGATTTCCAGCACAAAAAACACGTAGACACATTAAACCAACGACCTCAGCAGATCCATAAATATACCGTTTATATTCCTCAGGATTATAGTGGGTTTCCGTTAAATCCATTTCCATGGAATACAAAAAAGCCTCAATGAGATCATGCTCCATGCTGAACTCATTGACTGCCCATTGGAATGAATGTAAGATGGGATTTAGGCTGATTTTTTCTTCGATGGCCTTATAGGTATCAGCTTTAAATCGGGCCAATAATTCTCTTTTGTCATGGGTATGAAAAGTATCTACAATCTCATCGGCCAACCGCACAAAGCCATAAACAGCATAAATAGCATCATGAACTTTCGTGTCTAAGGTTCGAATTCCCATAGAAAAGGAAGTGGAGTAGGCCCTAGTTAATAATTTACTGGAAGCAAGCGATACCTTTAAATATAAATCCATATACGCTAATTTAATTCTTTATGTACTTCTGAGGCAACCACCAATCCTGAAATAAGGGATGGAGGAACCCCAGGTCCGGGAACGGTTAGTTGGCCCGTATAATACAAATTTTTAAGATTTTTATTTTTCAATGAGGGCTTCAAAATTGCTGTTTGCATGAGCGTATTAGCTAATCCATAGGCATTTCCCTTGAAAGCATGGTAATCATTTTTAAAGTCCTTGTGTGCATAAGAACGCTTATAGACGATTGAATCTCGAATGGTTACGCCACAATATTCCTCTAGTCGGTCCATCAATTGGCCAAAATATTTTTCTCTCACCTCCTCATTATCCGCTAAATCTGGTGCCACGGGAACTAATAGAAATATATTTTCACAACCCTCCGGAGCAACAGAAGGATCCGTCACGGAAGGGGCTGAAACATAAAATAAAGGATCAGAAGGCCATTGAGGATCCGTATAAATCTCGTGGGAATGAATTTTAAAATCTCGGTCAAAAAATAAATTATGGTGTTTTAATCGAGGAATACGTTTGGAAACACCCAGATAAAATAATAAAGAAGAGGGTGCCATCACTCTTTTATCCCAATAGCTCTCATCGTAATTGCGATACTTTTCACCTAAAACTTCTTCTACATGGTGATAATCTGCACTTGCAACCACGGCATCAGCTTCATGAAATCCTGATTTTGTGTTCACTCCTTTGACCTTAGCACCTGCCATTTCAAATGAACTTACTTCCGAATTATAAGTGATTTTAACCCCTTTTTCCTCTGCCAGCGAAACCATGCCTTTGACAATTAAATGCATCCCTCCCATCGGGTACCAGGTGCCTAATTTAATTTCAGCAAAATTCATTAAGCTATACATCGCCGGAGTATTTTGCGAAATGGCCCCTAAAAATAAAATGGGGAATTCCATTAATTTCAAAAGCGTAGGCGATTTAAAGAATTTTCTAATGTGGGTATAAAAGGATTGAAAAACGTCTAACCTTAGCACGTCGATCAACAAGCCGAGGCTTAAGAATTCTGTTATTTTACGAGAGGGTTTCCAAACAAATTTCTGAATACCCACTTTATATTTGTAGGAGGCCTGGTCTAAAAATTGGTCTAAAGAATGGGCAGCTCCCTTTTCAAACGTTTCAAAAAGATCGCGTAATTCGGCATAATTTGCGGGCAAGTTGATCACCTCGTCTTTGGACAAAATAACAGCATAGGACGGATCAAGTCGAATTAAATCATAATAATCCGATGGTTTTTTTCCAAAGCGTGCAAAATATGTTTCAAATATATCAGGCATCCAGTACCAACTAGGCCCCATGTCGAACTTAAATCCTTTTTCGGAAAATACGCGTGCGCGGCCACCTGCCATTTCATTTTTTTCTAAAATTTCGACCTGATAGCCTAAATCAGCTAAGGCGGTGGCGGTAGATAGTCCGGAAAATCCGGCGCCAATGACAATAATTTTTTTATTTTTATTCATCAAAAAAGGATTAGGCAAATATATAAAATTTAGCGTTTCGAATTTGATAAAAAGAAAAAGTCAGATAAAATCTGACTTTTTACACTCTAATCTGTTAACCAAAAAACTATAAAAATCTATGCATACATTTTAAGCGAGCTCTTCAATGTTTTTCTAGCAATGTGAATTCGATTTTTGACTGTGCCAATCGGCAAATCTAACTCTTCAGCAATTTCATGGTATTTAAAACCCTTGAAATACATTAAGAAAGGAACTCTATATATTTCTTCTGTCAGGCTAAGAGCCTTGTTGATATCTTCTTTGATAAAATGACTGATGGCATTATTTTCCTGTAATGAATCACTTGAATTTATAAAATGTAAATTTTCAGTGGTGTCAATAAACGTATTACGACGAACCATTCGTTGGTACTGCGTGATAAATGTATTTTTCATGATCGTAAATAACCATGCTTTCAGATTTGTACCATCTGAATATTTGTCACGGTTAGTGTAGGCTTTCACTAAAGTATCCTGCACCAAATCGTTTGCGTCGTCTGAATCTCTAGTCAAACGCAAGGCAAATGGCTTCAAAAACTTAGAAAAGTTACCTACTTGGTAAGAAAATTCTAACGCCGTCATATTTTTTGTTCGTTGTTTTGTTCAACAAATATATTAAAAGTTTAAACAAAACAATTTAATTAATAATAAATTTTTTTAACCTATTTCGATCATTAAGCATCGAATTTGTCCCATAAATCCTTTTGACTCTAATTATTGATCTTTTTTGACACATTATTCATATTTTTGCCCTCTTAATTATTTTTTTTCATTCATGATATCACCTAAAATTCTTTTATTTTTTTCTTTACTCTTAGTGTATCAAGGCATTTCCCAGACGGCATGCAATTGTACATTAAAGGGAAAAGTAATTTCAAAAGAAAGTGGTGAGGTCATTCTAGGTTCATACGTATATTTGAAAGGCCAAAAAACAAAAGCTCAAACAGACGAAAAGGGGAATTTTAAATTAGAAAAAATTTGTCCCGGAACTTATTTGTTGGTCTGTGAAATGAGCAGCTTTAACAAAGTAGAAACGTCCATTACCTTAAAGGACCATGACGACCTAACAGAAAATCTGAGCCTAGAAACACACGAAGAGCATTTGATGGAGGTATTGGTCACCGGAAAAAAAACGGAAATCACCTCCCAACTCAAAGGAGAATTAAGTGCTGAAGAACGTTCCCAAAGAAATGGATTAAGCCTGGGTGAAATGCTAAAAGGAATTTCAGGCGTTCAAAGTTTGCAAACAGGAAGTAGCATTTCAAAACCCATCATTCATGGCATGCACTCATCACGGGTGATCATTTTAAATCAAGGCGTGCGGCAGGAAGGCCAACAATGGGGCAGTGAACATGCGCCGGAAGTAGATCCATTCGTCTCTAAAAACATACAAGTAATCAAAGGCCCAGCAGGACTTAGGTACGGAGGCGATGCCATTGGCGGTATCATATTATTAGAACCAAATTCGTTGCCTGACACTAGCGGGATTTTAGGTGAGGCTCAAACCATATTTTTTACGAACGGAAGGCAATTCGTCACTTCGGGCATGTTAGAGGGTGGATTTAAAAATGCAAATGGTTGGGGATGGCGAGTTCAAGGAACCTTAAAAAATGGAGGTAACATAAAAACGGCTAATTACAATTTGGCCAATACGGGTGTTGAAGAGCAAAATTTTTCAACGGCCCTAGGATACAAAAATCAAAAGTTTGGCACCGATCTGTTTATCAGTCGATTCCACTCAGTCATAGGCATTTATTCCGGTTCCCATATCGGCAACATTAATGACCTCAAAGCGGCTATTGCCAGCGAAAGGCCATTTGAAATTTACACGCCAACAAATTTCATTAGAGAGATAGAACGACCCAACCAAGATATCACGCATTCATTGGCAAAATTCAAGGCTTACGTCAACCTAACCAATAAAACGATTAGAATGAACGTGGCATATCAAGATAATGAACGTCTGGAATTTGATGTCATGCGATTAGGGAAAAACATCAACACATTAAGTTTTAATCTTGGGACCTTGAGTTCTGAAATTTTAATCGACGAGTCCAACTCCTCAAAATTATGGAAAGGACAATTTGGCTTAACCTATTTAATTCAGGGCAATCTCACATCAGGTAATCGAATAAATCTACCCACGCTTACGTCTAGTTTGCTTCCAAATTATTACCTGAGCAATCTAGGAATTTTTGCTTTAGAAAGGTATGTGAATCAAAAAATGGAAATTGACATGGGACTCCGGTTAGATACAAAAGACATTGAAATTCATCGGCCCATACAAAATTATTCAACCAACATTAAGCGTGATTTAACTAATTACATAGGTCTTTCAGGGAGTATGGGTTTAAAATACCATTGGACGCAAAATTTTGAAAATCACCTGATTTTCGCTAGAGCATTTAGAGCGCCAAGTCCCAATGAATTATTTTCAAATGGTGTCCATCACGGGGCAGGCGCATACGAAATAGGCGATCCTTTATTGAAAGGGGAAACTGCCTATAATATAAGTCTAAACTCTTTGTATAGAACCGAAAAATTGGAGCTAGAAATAGGTCTATATACCAACACCATTCATCATTTTATTTATTTAAAGCCTTTAATGGAAAAAGGAGAACCCGCGTTTATTACGACCGTAAGGGGTAGTTTTCCTGCATTTACCTACGAACAAATTGACGCTAGTTTTAAAGGAATCGACGGACAAGTGTCATACAGCATTTCTGAATCTTGGAGTCTTCAGCAAAAAACAAGTATCGTTCGGGCTTATGATGAATTAAATAATAGCTACTTGGTGAATATTCCGCCTGACCGATTTGAATACCTGATTCGTTATCAATTCAAAAAACACAAGCAGTATGTAAGTTGGGGCATAACCCAAATCTCCATGCAAAAAAGGGTCGAAGTAAATGCTGATTTTTTACCTCCGCCGAAAGGATATATCCTCGGGCAAGTACATTGGGGAATCTCAATAAATAAATTCGATTTTGGGGTATCAGTCACAAATGCATTCAACCAAGCTTACCGAGACTACCTAAATCGATTCCGGTATTTTGCAGATGACCAAGGACAAAACATCAGTTTCAGAGCCACTTATCGCTTCAGCTAATTATCTTTTAA
>JABMMK010000310.1 GCA_013205605.1 Cytophagales bacterium
CCAAAGCAATGTGATGAATGAATAGAAATAGAATGAAAATTTTCTTTAGCATAGACCAATTTTTTTTCAAAAATACATCATCCTGCCCAATTTTCTCTATCTAAATTTCGATAGGTAATTGCCTCTGCCACATGCGCCAACTCAATTTGATTCGATTGACTTAAATCTGCGATCGTTCTGGCCAGTTTTAAAATGCGGTCATAGGCCCTAGCAGAAAGTTGTAAATTGTCCATCGCGCTTTTAAGTAGTTGTTGGGATGCTTCATCCAATTGGCAAATTTCTTTAACCATTTGTGAGGACATGGAGGCATTTGAATAGGTATTTACCGTTCCTGCAAATCTTTTTTTCTGCATGTCAACGGCCTTTATGACTCTTTGGCGGATCGTTTCACTACTTTCTGTTTGTTTTTCTGAAGTCATTTCTTCATAATAAATAGGTGTAATTTCTACATGCATGTCGATTCGGTCTAACAAAGGGCCAGAGATTTTATTTAAATATTTACGAACATTTTCAGACCCACAGGTGCAGGTCTTGATGGGATGATTGTAAAACCCACAGGGACAAGGATTCATGCTGGCTACCAACATGAAGTTGGCCGGAAATTCGACCGCCCACCTTGCCCTAGAAATATGAATGCTTCGGTCTTCAAGCGGTTGGCGCAACACCTCTAACACATGTCTTGAAAATTCGGGCAGCTCGTCTAAAAAAAGAACCCCATGGTGCGCTAATGAAATTTCCCCGGGTTGGGGTATGGATCCACCGCCAATCAGGGCTACGGCTGAAATAGAATGGTGGGGCGAACGGAATGGCCTAATCGAAATGAGTGCTTTTTTATCACTTAATTTCCCGGCTACGGAATGTATTTTGGTCGTTTCAAGTGCTTCTTGGAGCGTCATAGGGGGTAAAATGCTCGAAATTCTTTTGGCTAACATTGTTTTACCAGCTCCTGGTGGACCTATCATAATGAGGTTGTGTGCGCCTGCAGCGGCAATTTCCATGGCTCTTTTCGCGTGTGCCTGACCCTGAACATTGGAAAAATCGAGCTCAAAATCGTGAGTTTGATGCGTAAATAATTCATCTACATTAATCAAAGTTTTATGATGTATCGTTTTTCCCCGTAAAAACTGGACGGTCTCTTGTAGCGTTTCCATCCCAAAGACTTCCACTTCAGTGACAATGGCGGCCTCGTTGGCATTTTGTTTGGGTAAAATGATTTTAAAAATACCCTGTTTTTTCGCTTCTAAAACCATCGGCAATGCCCCTTTTATCGGCCTTAAATCACCATTTAGCCCTAACTCACCCATGATTACGTAGCGATCTAAATCAGGAAAACTAATTTGTTCAGAGGCATGTAAAATGGAAAGTGCAATGGGTAAATCGTACGCCGATCCCTCTTTTCGAATATCGGCTGGGGCCAAATTGATAATCACTTTTCTACGCGGGAAAAAGAATCCCAATTGCTTTAAGGAGGATTCTACACGAAGGATGGATTCTTTGATGGTTGAATCGGGGAGGCCCACTAAAAAGCATTTGGTGCCTTGTCCGACATTGGTTTCAATGGTTATTAAAGAAGCGGATACTCCAAAAACAGAGCTTCCAAATGTTTTTGCGAGCATCGTGGCGAATTGATTGACTCAAATCTAGACCTTATTGCACCAATTGAATCTTAAAGTTGAACAGCTAGTTGGACTTTTTCAGAACTTATCAGTAAGTTGGTCTTCACCCCAAAAACCACCGGATGGTTTGCCGGAACATGGCCTAATGGAAAATCAAAGGCGATGGGGAATTGATAATCTTTGGTATGTTCTAAAATTAATTCCTGGGCAGATTTGCCGATGGTTAAGGGAGCCTCATTGCAATCGGTAAATCCACCGATGATCATGCCAAGAAGGCCCTCAAAATACCCTGATCGTTTTAATTGGACCAACATCCGGTCCACATGATACAGTCTTTCGCCAATTTCCTCGATGACTAAAATTTTTCCATGGGGATTAATAAAGGACGGCGTGCCTATTAAATGCGTTAATAAGGATAAATTTCCGCCAATTAATTCCCCTTCAACCTCGCCTAAGATATTGGCGGGATGTGGTTTACATGTGTAGTTGGCGCATCCATTAAACAGCAATCCGTTCAATGCCTCGAGGGACAATTCTCCTCCTTTTTGGCAAAAATTATTAGGCATTGGTCCATGAATTCCAGCAACGCCCAATGAATCTATATGCGACAATAATGCGGTAATATCTGAAAAGCCCACGATCCATTTGGGATTTTGAATGAAATGGGAAAAATCTAAATCGTCTAATAATCGGCTAGAACCATAACCCCCTCTGATAGGGAAAATGGCTTTAACTTCTGGATTATCTAGTGCTTTTTGTAAGTCGCTTAAGCGTTCTGCATCGGTGCCTCCAAAACCAAAATGTTGGGATAAATAATGCTCCCCTCGATCGACACGTAATCCCCATTTTTCGAGCAATGCAATTCCATTTTCCCAGGCATTTGAGTTGGTATGCGATGCCGGTGATAAAACAGAAACTAGGTCGCCAGAATTTAATAAGGGAGGAATTGCCATAGAAATTTTTTTACAAGTAAATATCTGCGTTTTTTTATTCATACCCAAGGCCTAAATTTCGTATTATTGCAAAAAAAATATTTTTGAAAGTTCATAAATCTCTTGACTTAGTTCATCCATGTTACAATCCACACGTACATTGGGCGCAGGATTTGGTGCATTATTATAGGCTATTGGTTAAGATGTTACCGAAAGAACTCCCGATTGCAGTTTACGTGGTGAATGACGGCAGTTCTAAAGGAATCAATGAGCAAGATATTCAGTATCTAACCGCTGAAATCCCCCATTTTCATTTTATTGATTTGCCTAAAAATCTAGGGAAGGGCGGTGCTTTGAGGGAAGCGATAAGACAAACTACCTCTGAGATTATTATTTACACAGATGCTGATTATCCATATAAATTGGAAAATGCATGGGAGATGTATCGAAAATTGGATGAAGAAAATGTTGATATAGTTGTTGGGGTTCGAGATGAGCATTATTATGATCAATTGCCCCTGGCTCGTAAAATTTTCTCCTTGAGTTTGAAGGTCATGAATTACTTGTTTTTTCCTCGGTTAAAAGTAAAAGACACGCAATCTGGGCTGAAAGGATTTAATCAAAAAGGCAAGGTTATTTTTCTCAAAACACAGATTTCGGCGTTTTTATTTGACATGGAATTTCTGGTGATGGCGTCTAACCAAAAGGATATTCACATGGATTGGATTTATGTTCAAGTTCGCGAGGGCATCGAATTTTCAAGTATGAAGTTCAAGACTATTTTAACTGAGTTATTTAATTTTGGGTCAATTTTGGTTCGAAGAATGATTAATTTGTAGCATGGCCACACCTAAAATCATGATTACCTTGGATGTTGAAGAATGTGATATACCCTTAGAATACGGGTTTGAACTCTCATTGGAGGAACAATTGGAGGTCTCAAGAAAGGGCTTGAAAAAATTCATGGAATTAGTTGACGCATTAGAAATTCCCATCACGATTTTTTGTACAGGAGTTTTTGCAGAAAATAACCCTGATTGGATTTCACAATTACATCCAAGGCATGAATTGGCTTCACATGGTTATTTTCACGGGATTTTTGACGCGAAAAAGGATTTGAAATCATCTAAGGATCTTTTGGAAAAATTGAGTGGGAGAAAGGTGACAGGTTTTCGGATGGCGAGAATGCAATATGTGGATGAAACCGAAATCAAGTTGGCCGGTTATGCGTACCATTCTTCACTCAACCCAACTTGGATTCCGGGCCGGTATGATC
>JABMMK010000311.1 GCA_013205605.1 Cytophagales bacterium
CCACCTTTTTCTTGAAGTCAGCTCCATGTTGGACCCACCACTGCAAAACAGCAATCTCATCCTCGGTGAACGGGGTTTTACCCTTAGGCGGCATGTGATGCTCTTCACTCGCATCCATTAAAAGTCTTTTGATCATTTCACTTTCCAGTGGCATTCCCGCTTTAATAATAGCACCATCCTCTCCACCCGCCATTAAAAACTCAGGTGTATCCATCCTTAATTTCCCCTTTTGCTTTTCAGCATTGTGACATGACCAACACTTTTGCTTCAAAACCGGCTGGACTAATTGCTGGTACACAATCGCTTGTTGGATATTGTCAATCTTTGGAATAATGGCTCCTCCTTCAGCGGCTTCGGCTCGAGCTTCCATCCCGACCCAACCTCGAATCGGCTGTGGCAAGTAGGCCGTTAAATAATCCGAACCATGGGTTAAATTTCCGCCTAAATGTCCCGTGATGGTGATTAGAACTAATGAAACCCATAAGACGGGTTTAAATAATTTCATCATCGTTTTTTCATCGGACCAAAACCTAGCCATATAAGCTAAGGCCGCTGAAATTACCCCGGTAGAAATGCCTAACCATTGGTGAAAAAACAAGGTGTCTTCATCGTATTCCCCTGTTTGGGACAAAGCCCAGCCCATGGCGCATGAAATGAAGGCACTTAAGGAAGCCCATAAAAAAATAGTTGCAACAGATTTTTGACGCAAGCCCTCGTGCTGTTCTTTTGAAAAAAAGTACATTAAAAAGGCAAGCACGAGCATCCCCACAGGCAAGTGTACGAGTACGGGATGAAAATGCCCAAAAAACAATACCCAATCCGATGGGCCTGCGTCCAATAAAATCATGTAGACTAAATTCGTTCTAATTTAATAGGATACGTTTTTTGAGACGCCCATTGAGGCACATAAATATTATGGTCCGAATCTGCATATACATCATGTGGATGGATAAACACTTTGTTTTCATCCTCCTTATATTGTCTCTGCAAAACGCCATTTTTATAGATAGGCTCTGATCCCCCTGGGGTAGAAACGACCTTCATGTTTTTGTCTAAAATTTGGACATATCCTGAGCCAGCCCACGATCCATCCGTGCTTCTGAAACAAGCAGCGATGATGTAGTCGCCGTGTAAAACAGGCCGACAAACAAATGAACCAGGAAGGTGGTAACGCGTGATGAATTTACCGTCTAAAGTGAACCTTTTTAAGCTGTTGTTCACTCGGTCTGTGATCAATAAAGTCCAATTGTTTGGATCACGGGTATCCACTAACACACCATGGCAGCAATTGAATTTATCGTCCGCATATTCACTGGTTTTTCCACCGAAATGACGAATATATCGGCCTTTTGAATCGTATTGTGTGATGTAATTCGCTCCGTAACCGTCGGCTACATAAATGTCTCCGTTCTTAGGATTGACCGCAGTTTCAGTTGGAACAAATTGGTTTGGATGATCGTAAACACCTGTTTCCTTTGGGTATTCGATTTTAAATATTTCTTTTCCTTTTAAATCCGTTTTGATTACTTGGTGACGGGCATTGTCACAAATCAATAAAAACTGCTCGCCTCCTTCATTTAAAATCGTCAAACCGTGAGCGCCCGGATACGAATGTCCCCAAGTCTCTAATAATTTACCTGATTTATCATAAATAATGACGTTGTTTCTAACTTCATTGGTCAGTAGAATCAATCGGCCTTTCGCGTCTTCCACCATTTCATGGCAGTCGTTCACCGGGTTTTTGCCGGCATCTAATATACCCCAATTGGGTACTACTTTGTATTTGAAATTTCCATGTCCAAGGACAATTTCTCCTGCTTTTGGGGCAATTTTTTTCATAGAGTTTGAGGTTAAAAGCGATCCGCCAATAAGCGCTGAACTTGTTTTCAAGAAGTCTCTGCGCGGTAAATGCTCGTTCATAAAGAATTAGGTTTATTTGTAAGGTCTAAATTAAACAAATATGTTGATTATGGTTTATTTATACTTTCATCAATGTTAAATAATGCATTTGCCACCATAGTTTTGGCCACCAAAATAGCCGGGTCTTTAGGTACATTATTGTCAGGGCAAAGTTTTAAAAAGGCTAATGTTTCCTTGTTATTCTTTGAATAGTAGGCCAACATATTAACATAAAAAGCATTTAATTTGGCCAATTTATTTTCCGAAATAGGCTTTCCAAATAAATCTAAATACCCTTTTTTAATAAATTCGGCGCCAGTGATTGGATACTTACGCGCAAAAAATTGAGATGCTTCGATGAACACCGGATCATTTAATGTGTTCAACGCTTGCATCGGCGTATTTGTCCTAATTCGCCTGGAAAGACAAACATCTCGAGTTCCGGCGTCAAATGAAACCATAGTCGGATAGGGGCTACTTCTACGCCAATACGTATAAAGCGAGCGTCTCCACTGATCTTCTCCATCACTTTTTAACCATTGCATTCCACTGTATGGCGCATTCCAAATACCATCGGGTTGGTCTGGCATTACACTCGCTCCCCCCAATTTAGTGGATAATATTCCTGACCAAAGGAGCGCTTGATCACGCAATTGTTCTGGGTTCAATCGGATTCTTGGACCCCGAGTGATGAAACGATTATAAGGATCTTGTTCTCGTAATTTTTCGGAAACGATGGAGCTTTGTTGGTAACTCGCCGACATCACGATATATTTCAATAATTCTTTTGTTTGGTACTTAAATGTATATTGAAATTGATACGCCAAATGGTCCAATAAACCTTGGTTTACAGGGGTCAGGCCTTGGCTTCCCATATCCTCTAAAGTTTCCACAATTCCAGTCCCAAACAACTGCTCCCAAAAACGATTCACCGCTACTCGGGCCGTCAATGGGTTCTCTTTTCCACCCATCCATTCGGCTAATTCTAATCGATTTGAAACAGGTTTTTTACTAAACAAAGCTGGAATTCCACGGGTCATTTCTTCCCCCGGATTGAGCCAAGACCCCCGCTTAAAGAGTCGGGTAGTTCGCGTAAATTCCGTTGGGTTTTCTAACATAACTGGCGTCGTCGTTTCAGGCGATGCGGAAATAATTTGATACGCCATTTTTTGAAAATCGGTCGGTTTTAAATTGGCCGGTACCTCGGGGATCATCATCCAAAAACCGATGGAAGCCGTGTTTTGATCTGGCTTTGTTTTGGCATTTGTAAACTCCCAAACTAAGTCTTGTTTTCCAGGCAAAGAGGGAATGGTATAAAAGGCATAAGCCCAACCTTTCGACCAAAGGCCCTTGGGTTTGGCATATTTTTCCTGCAAAGTGGTATCTAATTTTAAGCGCGTAACGATAGGTCCCGTTTTTGTTCCTTGGCGAATCGTAATGTAGGTGGGTGCCGGTCCAGAATTTTTACACGCAATCAGCAAGCTTGTTTTCCCCATTAAAGGCACAGCTTTGAATCGAAGGGATCCTCCATTTCGCACGGCTAAATATTTATTGTCGGCCAATGCCCCGTTGACAAATTGGTCTGCCCAGTGGGGATGAATTTTAGGCTCCACAAAGCGCAATGTTTGCGTCCATTCTTTCTGTATTTGCTTAGGTTGAGCTAATAAATAATTCTTTAAACTATCTATTTTTCCTTGGTCTTGCTGCTTAAAATGGCGGTAATAAGGCGAATCGTCAGGGATATCCTCATCTCGCGAATTATTAAAGAAGGCCATGAACTTATAATATTCCTCATGTCGAATGGGGTCGTAAGGATGTGAATGACATTGCACGCAACCAAAACTTGTTCCCTGTAAAACTTCCCAAGTGGTATTCACTCGGTCTAAGATAGCCGCGGTTCTAAATTCCTCATCGTCAGTCCCCCCCTCGTCATTGTTGGTCGTATTCCGATGAAATGCCGTGGCTATATAATCGGATTCAGTTGGGTTAGGCAATAGGTCGCCGGCCAATTGCTCTTTCAAGAAAAGGTCATAAGGTTTATTTTGATTGAAGGCGGAGATGACATAATCGCGGTATTTCCAAATGGTTCGCGCATCGTCTTTTTCATAGCCTTTGGTATCCGCATATCGCGCTAAATCCATCCACATCGACGCCCATTTTTCGCCAAAATGTTGGGATTTTAATAATTTATCGACTTGCTTTTCATAGGCATTGCTTGACGCATCTGCTTCAAATTCTTGATATTCTGCCGGGGTGGGAGGCAATCCGGTTAGGTCCAAATAAAGCCTGCGTAATAAATCTGGTTTTGAAGCCTTTTCGGTGTGGCTTAGCCCTTGTTTTTTTTGTTCTGCGGCAACAAAATAGTCGATGTCATTAGCCTCCCAGCCCGATTTAAGTCCGATGAATGCGAGGGTTTTACTCCACCAATTGCCGTTTGGAAGTGAAGGTTCTTTAAGAGGTTGATATGCCCAATGTTCTCCCCAGCGCGCGCCTTCTTTGACCCATGTGGTTAAAATGTCGACATCTTCTTTTGTCAATGAAGGCCTTTGATAAGGCATTTTTTCTTCTGGATTTTTGGAATGCAATCGCTGAATGAAACTCGAGTTTTCCGGTTGGCCCGGAATGATTGCAGGCTTCCCCGACTTTGTTTTACCCAAAGCCTCTTCTTGGAAAAGGAGGCTAAACCCACCTTGTTTTTTTACACCACCATGGCATGAAATACAGTTTTTATTGATGATGGGCTTGACCTGTGTGCTGTAGTCGACGGTATAAGTGGGCCCCGAAGAAAAATGAACATAGGTCCATGTCCCCCCTAAAATTACGACCGCTAAAAGAAGATAAGTTTTCATGATCTAGGCCAAAATGGGTTTAATAACTTTACCATATACATCGGTCAATCGGAAATTTCTTCCTTGGAATGGATACGTAAATTCCTCATGATTAAACCCTAGGCAATGTAAAATAGTTGCCTGAAGGTCATAAATGGATGTTTTTCCATTGACCGTCGCATAGCCCAGTTCATCCGTTTCTCCAAAACTAAAACCAGGTTTTATCCCGCCACCCGCGAGCCACATCGTGAATGCATCCGTATGATGGTCGCGACCAAAATAGTCTTGAGTCTTTCCTTCTCGATTTTCTTGCATCGGCGTTCGGCCAAATTCCCCACCCCAAACCACCAAGGTTTCATCCAATAAACCTCTTTGTTCTAAGTCGATAAGTAAGGCTGAAATCGCGCGATCGGTTTCTAAACATTTTTGATGTAATCCCCAGTCGACCGACCCGCTTTTACTCGTTCCGTGTGAATCCCAACCCCAATCAAATAATTGGACA
>JABMMK010000312.1 GCA_013205605.1 Cytophagales bacterium
GGATGGAAGCGGTCCAGTAAAAGTGGATGCTCCTAAAACCAACGGCAATGAATTTTTAACGTATACGTATGCCAATGGCATCACGATGACGCATCAGCCTTGGGAGTGGAATAATGGAATTGAATTTGTGGGTACTGAAGGTACTTTACGTGTTCAAAGAAAGAAACTAGAAACTTCAAAACCAGCGTTGAAAGATCGTGTCATTGGGGCTAACGAGAAGCATGTGTATGCAAGCGACAATCATTACAAGGATTTTTTAAATGCTATTCGTAACCGGTCAATGCCTATTTGTGACGTAGAAATCGGTCATAGAACTGCCTCTGTATGTAACATAGGAAATATTGCCTATGCTTTAAATAAATCATTAACTTGGAATCCCAAATCCGAAAAATTCAATGATGCCTCGGCAAATGCTTTGCTTGGTAGAAAAATGAATGCTCAATGGGGTATTAAACTTTAAATCAAATCTAAACGTAATAAATAATGAAAAATGTAATTGTAGTATTCTTGGTTTTAATGACTTTGCAAGTATCAGCTCAAGGAAAAAAATGGGTTGAATTGTTCGACGGCAAGTCATTAAATAATTGGAAAATTAATGAAAGTCCAGCATCTTTTAGAGTGGAAAATGGATCTATTATCATTGAAGGTCCTCGCGGACACTTGTTTTATGATGGCTCTGTGGGAGATCATAATTTCAAGGATTTTGAAGTTCAAGCCACAGTAATGACATTCCCTGGTTCAAACTCTGGATTATATGTATGTACCGATTTTTTACCTGTAGGTTTTCCTTCAGTAGGGTATGAGGTTCAAGTGAATAATTCACATACGGATTGGCGCAGGACGGCATCTTTGTATAATATCGTGGATACTTCTGAGCGTTTTGTCAAAGATGAAGAGTGGTTTGACTTGAACGTGACCGTTAAGGGAAATAGAATCGTAACTAAAATAAATGGAGTTACGGTAGTCGATTATACCCAACCTGAAGGCCCATTACGTAGCAAAGGACAAGAACAACGCTTAATCAAAGGCGGAACAATTGCCCTTCAGGCGCACGATCCCAAAAGTAAAGTAGCTTACAAAAGCATCAAAGTTAGATCTCTATAATTTGAGATTGATTTTTAGGCATAAAAAAAGAGGAGCATTTGCTCCTCTTTTGATTTATATATGGGGTAAATTATAAATCGACCGCCTCTCCATAAGCCGCTTCTGTGGCACCTTTAAATGCCTCAGACATCGTTGGGTGTGGATGGATGGATTTCATGATTTCGTATGCCGTACTCTCTAATTTTCTAACCACTACGGCCTCGGCAATTAATTCAGTTACGTTATATCCAATCATGTGGGCGCCAAGTAATTCACCATATTTGGCGTCATAAATTACCTTAACAAATCCTTCTCTTGCTCCGGCTGCTGTCGCTTTACCAGAGGCTACAAAAGGAAATTTACCTACTTTAATTTCATATCCAGCTTCAATCGCTTTTTTCTCCGTCATTCCCACGGAAGCAATTTCTGGGGTACAATAGGTACAACCAGGAATGTTGCTATAATCCAAAGCTTCTGTCTTATGACCAGCGATTTTCTCCACACAAATAATACCTTCCGCGGTGGCTACGTGAGCCAAAGCCGGGCCTAAAGTTACATCGCCAATGGCATAATAGCCCGGAATATTCGTTTCATACCAAGCATTTACAGGGATTTTACCTTTATCCACAATAATTCCAACCTCCTCAAGACCTATGTTTTCAAGATTTGAAATGACACCTGCCGCCGATAAAACAATATCGCACGATATTTCTTGATTTCCAGTGGGCGTTTTAATACTCACTTTGCAACCTTTTCCTTTAGTATCTACTTTTTCAACACTAGAATTCGTTAGGATATCAATACCCATTTTTTTGTATTGCTTGGCCAACTCTTTGGAAACATCTTCGTCTTCCACGGGCACAACATTCGGAAGAAACTCGACAATAGTCACTTTTGTGCCCATCGCTGCATAGACATACGCAAATTCTACGCCGATGGCTCCTGAACCTATGATGACCATAGAATCTGGACGCTTTTCCAAAGTCATGGCTTTGCGGTATTCAATGACTTTTTCACCGTCAATAGGGATATTCGGCAATGCACGTGCACGCGCACCTGTGGCAATCATGATGTATTTTCCGTCGTAAATGACCGACTTACCTTCCGCGTCAATGACCTCTACTTTTTTACCGGGTTTTACTTTCCCGGTTCCCATAATGACGTCAATTTTATTTTTTTTCATCAAAAATTGAACTCCTTTGCTCATGCTGTCAGCGACACCGCGAGAACGAGAAATTACTTTTGAGAAATCAGCTTCAGCCCCTTTAACGGTTATTCCGTAGTCTGATGCATGTTTGATATATTCAAAAACTTGGGCAGATTTCAAAAGTGCTTTAGTCGGTATACATCCCCAGTTTAGGCATATTCCCCCTAAGGATTCCTTTTCAATTACCGCACATTTTAAACCTAATTGAGAAGCTCGGATAGCTGCTACATAACCTCCAGGGCCTGAGCCTACCACGATCAAATCGTAAGATTGCGCCATATTATTAGATGATTTATATGAATGAGACCGCAATTTAGTACAAAATCGGGTATATTTGCACTTTATAAAGAAGAAAAACATATGACTAAGGACAGGTTCAATGACCTGAAAGCCAGAATAGAGGCTTTAAGGAGGTATCTTTGACTACGATCACAAAAAATATTTAATTTCAGAATTGGAAACGGTCACGTTGGATCCTGCATTTTGGGATAATCCTGTGAAGGCTGAAACCACCATGAGGGAGATGCGGGGACTGAAGTTTTGGACCGACGGCTTTGACCAATTAACGAATGCCCAAGGCGACCTAGAAACTATTTGGGAATTTTACGAAATGCAGGAAGCCTCCGAAGCTGAAGTAGATGCAGAGGGCGATAAATTAGAGGCCAAGTTAGAGGCGCTGGAATTTCGTAAAATGATGTCTGATGAGGGGGATAATATGAGCGCAGTACTCGAAATTAACGCGGGCGCCGGAGGTACAGAATCACAGGACTGGGCTTCGATGCTCTTACGAATGTATCAAATGTGGTCCGAAAAAAATGGCTTTAAGATTCGCTTGGTCGACCAAAATGATGGGGACGTAGCAGGAATAAAATCAGTCACGATCGAGGTGGATGGCGAGTTTGCCTACGGAAATTTAAAATCTGAAAATGGGGTTCATCGCCTCGTTCGCATTTCTCCATTTGATTCTAATGCGCGTCGGCATACCTCATTCGCTTCTGTATATGTGTGTCCGTTAGCGGATGATACCATTGAAATTGACATTAATCCTGCTGATATTGATTGGGACACGTTTCGTTCTGGAGGTGCTGGCGGTCAAAATGTCAATAAAGTGGAGACAGCGGTTCGCTTGACCCACAAGCCTTCTGGAATTATCATCGCGTGCCAACAAGAACGTTCGCAGTTGATGAATAAGGAAGTGGCCCTTCGATTATTGAAGTCAAAACTATACCAAATTGAAATAGACAAGCGTAACGCTGCCCGAGCTGAAGTGGAGGCTGGTAAAAAGAAAATAGAGTGGGGTTCTCAAATCAGATCTTATGTGTTAGATGACCGACGCGTAAAGGACCATCGCACAAACTATCAAACTTCTAATACAGATGCGGTTTTAGACGGTGAAATCAATGATTTTATTAAGGCCTATTTAATGGAAAATTAGCCAATTTTATTTTTGCTTTTTTTGATTGGTCGGGGTGCATTTTAGCTTTACTAACTTTTGAAAAGTTAGTAAAGCTTGCTGAAAGCGCTACAAAAAAAGCAAACGATTTAGATTTTGATTTATTGTTCTTTTGAGAGCGATTCTTCCTCAAGATTTTTTAAATAATCAACTAACTTATCTTTTGCCATCGATAGCGCAACCGCTAATAAATAGGATTTAATGGCAGATCCTAAAAACGACGATTCGTTTTTTTCTTCCTTTTTAGATTCGCTACCTCCTGAGAAAAGCGAATAAATCAAATAACTTCCTGCGACAATTCCACCGGCAATTAAAATTTGATTGCCTCGTTCTTTGGCTATTTTTTTTAAATCGTCCACCTCTAAAGAAATGTTGGATTTCACTTCATTCGCTTGCACTTCTAATGCTTTACGTTTATTCTCTAAATCAGTCATGATCGTTCTCGTTGGCATTTGTAAATTCGTCAAC
>JABMMK010000313.1 GCA_013205605.1 Cytophagales bacterium
AAGAATCAAAAAAATCCGTTCTTTTTATACCTGCCATTGCCACTTCCACATCTATCCTTGCAAGCGCCTGAAGATGAAATTAAGGCATACCAAGGAAAATTTCCGGAGACTATTTATACGTCTATGAAAGGTGGCTACGTACCCACCAAATATCCTCGGGCGACTTATGCCGCCATGATTACTTATTTAGACAAGCAAGTGGGGCGTATCATTGAAACCTTGAAAAAATATCAAATTGATGAAAATACCTTGATCATGTTTTCGAGCGATAATGGGGCGACCTTCGATGTGGGTGGAGTAGACACTCAATTTTTTAATTCCGTGGCTGGTTTACGCGGCCGTAAACAAGACTTATATGAAGGAGGCATCCGAGAACCGATGATAGCTCGTTGGCCCGGCAAGATAAAACCCGGTCAAACCACAGATCACCCCTCGGTCCAATTTGACGTGATGGCTACTTTAGCCGATCTTACCGGTGCCAAAATACCAGTCAAAACGGATGGAATCTCTTTCTTGCCAACACTATTAGGCAAAGCCCAAGCCAAACATCCTTTTATCTATTTTGAGTTTCCGGAAAAATCGGGACAAGTAGCAGTGCGTATAGGAAATTTCAAAGGGGTAAAGTCCAACATGAAGAAAAATAAGTTGGCCCCCTGGGAATTATACGACTTATCTAAAGACCCTTATGAGCAAAATGACATCGCTCAGTCAAATCCTGACCTCATTAAAAAGCTAGAAGAGATTGCCAAAAAACAACATCGACCCTCTCATGTAAAAGATTGGGAATTTGTAGATCCTAAATTCTAAACCATAAAAAATCCTTTTGAGCATAACTCAAAAGGATTTCTCTTTTAAACATCAATCGCGATTTATGGTTGAGTTAAAAATGCTTTTGAATAATTAATCTTTAAAGCATCCATGGAAGGCATGTGTCCCTTCAAACGCTTTTTGAAATCCTCGTAATTTTTTGATCCTTTGGGAGACCAAGAAACTTCGGATAAAGCCAAAGCTCTCGGATAAGTCATGTACTCTGCATAAGGCAGATTACTGACATATTCCGTCCATAAATTAGCCTGAATACCCACCACATGTTTCGCTTCCTCAGCCGTTAATTCTGGCAAATCGGGTTCAAAAGAATAGCATTTGCTTAAAGGTAAAAATCCACCGATGGCGATGGGTTCTGTTTTAGCCTCCGCTTGGTAATAATCGATGTAGAAATATGAATTGGGTGACATCACGACATCATGATTTTGTTTCGCCGCTTCGATACCACCTTTAGTTCCCCTCCAAGACATGACCATCGCATTTGGCGATAAACCACCTTCTAAAATCTCGTCCCAACCTAATAATTTTTTTCCTTTGGACGTAACAAATTTATCGATCCGACGAATGAAATAACTTTGTAATTCATTTTCATCCTTCAGGCCTAATTTTTTAATTAAATCTTGGCAAAAACGACTTTCCTTCCATTGGGTTTTTGGACATTCATCCCCTCCAATGTGAATATATTGACCAGGAAATAAGGCCATCACTTCAGTCAGCACATCTTCTAAAAAAGTAAAAGTCTCTTCACGTGGGAACAAGACGTCTTCAGCCACGCCCCATTTTGTTTTTACTTGTAATATTTTATCCCCATTAGCACCAAATTGTGGATAGGCTGCCAATACAGCCGTCGAATGACCGGGCATTTCAATTTCAGGAATTACCTGAATGTATTTGGAAGTGGCGTAAGCAACTACTTCCTTAATTTGCTCTTGTGTATAAAATCCGCCATGTGGCTTTCCGTCGTATTTTTGGTCCCGGTAATGGCCCAACATACTTTCCTTCCGCACCGACGATATAGAAGTCAACAAAGGATATTTTTTTATTTCAATGCGCCAGCCCTGATCTTCAGTCAAATGCCAATGAAACGTATTTAATTTATAAATAGCCATCAAATCGATGTAGCGCTTTATCGCGTCCACTGAGAAAAAATAACGGCCTACGTCTAACATCAAACCGCGGTAGCTAAAACGTGGAGCATCTTCGATCAAACAGTTGGGGATAGTCAAAGCAACCGTCGATAATTCATTCCCGTAAATAGGCGCAGGCATCAATTGGAGTAAAGTCTGTAAACCATAAAAAGCACCTTGCCCAGTTTTTGCTTGAATTTCCACTTTTTTGGATGTCACTAGCAAGCGATAGGCCTCATCTCCTAATGCATCATTTTTGCTAAATACTATTCCTGAAGAAGCAGTTTTAGCCATTTTAACAGAAGCTGTTAGACCAGAAACATTTTTAATTTGCAAGGATAGCAAATTAGCCGATGGACTAAATTCATCTGAATTTATGTACACTGAAATTCCTTTCTTAATCGTAAAAGTACCCTCAGCAGCTTTTAAAGATTTAGGCAAAGGGATAATGTTGTATGCATTTTGGGCTAAAGAACTCCAAGCGATGCACATAAATAAAATAATGAGTTGGATTTTTTTCATAGTTCTATTGGATTGAATCGTAAAGATATAGCATCGAATTTAAAATAAGTGGAATAATATATTATAAATTTTGAAAGAAAAATGCTAATTTTGCATCCTTTAAAATAACAATTTACAATCTAAATATGACAAAAATTTACTCAAAAGGAAAGTCCTGGCAAAACAGCCTTTGGATTTTCGTTTGTTGGCTTATCTTCTCAAGCACAGCCATTGCACAAACAAAAACAATTACAGGAAATGTGAAAGACACAAAAGGGGACGGAGTCCCTGGCGTAGCTATTTCGGTAAAAGGTACGCCTACAAAAGGTACTACCACTGATGGAAATGGAAAATTCAGCCTTGGAGGCGTAGACTCCAAGACGGTTTTACGCGTAAGCTCGATTGGTTTTGAAACCCAAGAAATAAGTGTTGGGAATAAATCGGTCGTGGAAATTAGTTTAGAAGAAAATGCCGAGAGCCTTGAAGAAGTGGTTGTGGTCGGTTATGGTGTACAGAAAAAAGTCAATATGACAGGAGCTGTATCTACGGTTGATTCAAAAATGATTGAGAATAGACCTACTACTAGTTTACAATCTGCCTTGCAAGGAACTTCACCTGGATTAATTGTCACTAGAACCAATGGACAGCCAGGTAATGAAGGCTTAGGAATTCAGATTCGTGGAGCTACTACAGCGAATGGATCCGTTGACCCATTAATCATTTTAGATGGGGTAACCGTTCCTTCGATTACCTTACAAACGATGAATCAAAATGATATCGAAAGCATTAGTATTCTAAAAGATGCGGCTGCGGCGGCTATTTATGGAGCTCAGGCTGCTGGAGGTGTAATCTTAATTACTTCTAAAAAAGGAAAGAATGGCAAAGTAACTTTTGACTATTCAGGTATGTCGGGCGCCGATTGGGCAGCTAATATTCCAGATAGAATGACCTTATTAGAAGAGGCTAACTTCTCTAATTTAGCGCGTAAGAATTCGGGTTCAGGACCTGAGTATTCTGATTTTGACTTGGAGCAAATTAGAAACAATGTTCCCTATTTAGTTAATCCAGCGGATACGACGCAATGGTTATTTTTCAATCAAGAACCACTATCCCAACAAGTTTTGAAGACTTATACCTCAATGCAAATGCATAATATTTCGGCAAGAGGTGGAACGGATAAGCTTAACTTCTTGATTTCAGGAGGATATTACAACAAAAAAGGATTGTTTAAAGTGGGTCCAGACCAATTGACCCGCTACAATTTGCGCGTAAATTTGGGCGCTAAATTGACCAACAAGCTATCCTTAGATACAAGAATTGCCTATACCAATGAACTCACGGAGCAAAGCTCTAGAGGAGCGAGTGGTCAAGGTTTGATCTATGATATTTATCGTTTGAGAACTAGAACTCCATTTTTTACTCCTAAAGGACAATATAATGGAGCGGGTTCGGGAGCAACGACGTATGCCAACTTA
>JABMMK010000314.1 GCA_013205605.1 Cytophagales bacterium
ATTTACAGCAAAGAAAGCTCCCATCATGAGCATTAATGCTTTTCAGATTTTGCTAGAAAAATTCCCAACGGCCCATTTTACCATGATCGGTGATGGGGAATTGTGGGAGGACGCAAAAAAATATGTGGAGGAGAATGGTTTGGGGAAAAGTATAGCGTTCATGGGCCAACAAAAACCCGATCTGATTTTAGAAAAATTACAGGAAGCCGATATTTTCATTCAACATTCCATTAAAACACCCAGCGGTGATTCCGAAGGAACCCCTAATTCCATTTTAGAAGCGAGTGCCTGTGGATTGCCGATTGTTTCCACCTTGCATGCGGGGATTCCTGAGGCTGTCATTCAAGGAGGGACCGGAATACTCGTTCAAGAAAGTGATTTCAAAGCGATGGGTGAGGCATTAATTTCATTAGCGGAAGATCCAAAACTTAGATTAAGAATGGGTGAATCAGCCAGAAATCACATGCTGAATAACTATGAGATAAAAACACAAGCAGAAAAACTAAGAGGTCTGTTGCAATAGCAGAAAAAAATCAGTGCTTTTTAGTGCAAATGTGTATTTTTGTCAATTACACAAATTAATACATGGGGATCGTCATTCGTCAAAGTGCAAAAGCTTCCATCGTTACCTATTTAGGTACGGCGATTGGCACTTTCAACGTCATATTCCTTTACAATCAATTTCTATCTCAAGCCCAAGTAGGTTTAATTGCCGGCGCGCTAGTCAGCATTCCCCTTATTTTTGCTTCGTTTACTCAATTAGGAATTCCACATATTGCGGTCAGGTTTTTTCCTCACTTTGATGATCCAGCCAAAGGACACAATGGTTTTTTCGGGTTTTTAATGATTGCGCCGCTATTTGGTCTATCCCTTTTTGTCATTGGATATCTGTCATTGCATGAGGTTTTCAATCAAATTTATTCCGAAAACTCTCCGCTCCTGCCGACCTACTTTTACTACATGATTCCCTTAACGGCTAGCTATTTATACATGACCGTTTTGGAGGCCTACGCCAGAGTTCACCTTAGAATTGTCGTTCCCGCCATCATCCGTGAATTATTTTTACGCATTTCGAATGGCCTTTTAATCCTGTCTTTTGGCATGGGATACATCGATTTCCATCAATTAATTCAATGCATTACCTTATCCTATCTAGTAGCCGTTTTTGGCTTTCTAATTTACATCAAACAATTAAAACGATTTTACACGAGGCTTGACTTTTCGTTTTTAAGGCAACCTATTTTCAAAGAAATGCTAGGGTATGGCGGCTGGGTTTTATTAGCTGGCGCAAGCTTCACCTTGATCCAGCACATCGAAAAATTAATGCTTCCCGCGTATGCAGGCGGGTTGAGTACCACCGCTATTTTTGATATTAATTCGCGCATGGGTTTAATGATTGCGATTCCAAGAAATGTGATTGCCGCGATCAGCACGCCTTTATTAGCCCAGGCGTGGAAAAGAAATGACATTAGTCAAATAGAAGATATTTACAAAAGATCATCGCTTAATTTATTGATCGTAGGATGTTTTTTGTTTTTGTTGATCTGGTGCAACTTAGATTTTATTTACCAAATTATCCCAAGACACGAAGTGTATGAAACAGGGAAGTGGGTTGTGTTGATGGTGGGGATTTCAAAAATCATCGACATGGGTACGGGCCTGAATTCTGAAATACTGATCAACTCAAAATTTTATCGATACGACCTTTTATTTTACATCGTTTTAGCGGTGAGTGTTGTGGTGGGGAATTTGATTTTTATCCCCTTGTATTCTTATAATGGGGCTGCATTAGCTGCATTGATGGCTTTGGCCTTATATAACACCATCAAGTTTCTTTTCATTTGGAAAAGAATGGGATTTCAGCCCTTTGAAAAAAGGACAATCCTAATTATCGCAGTGAGCCTAGTTATTTTTATCCTGGTCAGTCAAATCCCGATATTAACAGGTACCCAATGGATCGCTTGGGCCATGAATATCGGCATCAGAACCATCGCCATTTCCGGTTTATTTTTGTTGGCAGGTTGGCAATTCAATTTATCCCCCGACTTAGAGGTCTTAATACATAATTACAGAAAAAAATGAAGTTGATGTTGCTAGCGGGTGGGTTGCCACATTATTACAACCTCGTATTAAATAAACTGCAACGTGATTTTAACGTAGAAATTAGCGTGGTTGTACCGAAGGGCAACGGGGCAACATTGGGAGCGGGGGTTTTTGAAAGTACTCATGGGATTGAGTTTAAAGTATATTTCCAAGAAGAATACACCACCTATTATGGCAAAAAATTCTTTAGGGGCTTACGTGAGTTAATTGGCCAAGAGCATCCAGACATTTTAATGGTGAGTTGGCCTTTTCAAGTATCTTTTGTTTTTTACCCTTTTTGGTATTTGTATTTAAAGTGGAATAAAATTGCCCTTATTTCGAAGGAGATTCCGTTCCAAGTGCCACATTACGAAGAGGCGATCGCATATTATACACAGGGCGGTGGAATCACGGAGAATAATCAATCACATCAAAAAAATAATGCTTGGACCGCTAAGATCAAATTTTTAATTGTCCGAGAAACTCGCAGAATTTTTAGCCGCTTGGTCGACGCCCACATCAATTATCTGGAAGAGGCTCGCAGCCTTCATGCCAGTTATGGAGTGGCTGCGAATCGGGTATTTATCACCGCTAACTCGCCCGACACAGATGAGATTTTTAGACATGAGGCAGCGCTTCAACATGTTACATCAAATCCATATCGACTGTTGCACGTAGGTCGGTTAGTGAAATGGAAGCAAGTGGATTTGCTCATCGAGGCGGCGATTGAATTGCGGAAAAAATATGTGTCAACTGAATTAATCATTGTGGGCGATGGGCCAGAAATGGAGCGTTTGCGGACACAGGTGATGGAGGCCGGTGCTAAAGATTATATTCAATTTA
>JABMMK010000315.1 GCA_013205605.1 Cytophagales bacterium
AAATTTGTGGATTCTTTACAAATGATTAGCCATTTGGCCAATGTGGGTGATACGAAAACATTAATTATTCAGCCTTCTGCCACGACGCACCAACAATTAAGCGATGAGGAGCAAATGGCCGCTGGAGTAAAACCAGCTTCTTTGCGTTTATCTGTGGGCATCGAACATATCGATGATATCAAAGCAGATATGGAGCAGAGTTTTGCGATTGTTAAAGCTTCTTAATACAAAATCGGGCTTCCAATTGGGGCCCGATTTTTTTATTTTTCGAGTGTATTGCTTTTGAAAACCTATGATGAAAAAATTTATTCTACTCCTTTGTCTCGTATTGGTCCAATTTTCATTTGTGCCTTCCAATATCACTTGGGTTGCTATCGGAGATTCCATTACCTATTTAAATGATCACCCCAATGAGACGGGCAACCGAACGACCAAAGGCTACATGACTAGGGTGGTAGAAAAAATGCCTCATATTAGTTTTGTGAATCAAGGGCATAATGGTTGGACCGCCATTAAAATAGCCACCGAAATTGAAAACCTAGGCATTCAAAAAGCGGATGTCTATTCCATTTTTTTAGGGACAAATGATTGGTGGGGATCGAAGCCCTTGGGCGAGTTTTCCGATTACGAAAATAACACAGGCAATGGGACAGTGCATGGTTCATTTAGGATCATAGTCAATAAACTAAAGTCTTTAAATGCGAATGCTAAAATCATTTTTATTACGCCGATGCAACGTGTGGACTTTGTCTACATCAATAATTTTAAAAACAATGCCTATGGATCGTATCGTGATAAAAAGGGTCAAAATTTAGAAAGTTTTGCGAATGCTGTTAAGGATATAGCCCGATTTGAACAAATGCCTGTGGTCGATTTATACCATGCTAAAAAGATGGACCATGCGCATTTAGTTAAATTTAAGCGATTAAAAGATCCACTTACGAGCGAGTACAAAAACTTTAAATATCCCGATTTTATTGACGTGCAATTTAACCCTGAAACGGATGAATATCCATATCCGGTAGAGGCTTCCGATGTGACTTTTGATGGATTACATCCATCTGATAAAGGCTATAAAATGATTACAGATTTGTTGTTAAAGGAGTTTTCAAAATTGTAAATTTATTTTAATTAGGTATGTTTTTATGATCCTAACCAGATAAAAAATCTTGTTTCCTATGCTAAATCACAATAAGGCTATCTTTTATTTTTTATGCTTCATTTGCATCTGCGCATGTTCACCCATGCAGCAAAAAAACACAGAAGTAAAAACTCGTTTTATCCTCTCAGATGTCGATTTACCCGTGTATGAAAAGGACCTGGATCATAAAGGATTTATGCTGGCGATTGATGATCACTTTGATGAGTCAATGACCCGCGGAGAAGTTATATACAAAAACAATTGTTTAAGTTGCCACGGAACGCCCGTTGAACCCGGCAGCATTCCATCGGCGAGGAAATTTTGGGCAGAGCCTTTTAAATGGGGCCATGATTCTTACGCTTTATACCAAACCATTACGAAAGGTTTTGGGTCGATGCCTCCCCAAATGCATTTAACACCCGTGGAAAAATACGATGTCATTCATTACATTCAGCAAAATTTTATTGCTAAAAATTCGTCTGTTTCATTGGCGAAATGGGATGAGAAATATTTAAGTAGTTTGCCAAAAGGTGAGTCAAAAGGGCCCTTGCCTAAAGCTTATAAGCCTTGGGCCGAAATGGATTATGGCAATTTTTTAATCAATACGTATGAGTTGGTCGGTTTGGGAGCGGCTCCTAGACCAAGATCGGGAGGCCCGGTTTCACCACTTCCGGATGAAAATTTTGGCAATGCAAACTTTGCCTATAAGGGAATTGCGATACGGTTGGATCCTGGTAAAGGGGGTGTTGCGGCTGGAAAATCTTGGATGATGTTTGACCATGATGTGCTGAGAGTCGCAGGTGCTTGGACGGGAGAGGGATTCATCGATTGGGAGGCCATATTATTTAATGGCAAGCATAACATTTCTCCTAGAACCGTAGGCGATCTTCATTTTTCCAATCCGGTGGGACCTGGTTGGGCCAACCCGCTCACAGGATCTTTTGAGGATATTCGCTTTATGGCTCGCGACAAAAGACGTTTTGGGCCGCTGCCCAAAGACTGGGCACATTATAAAGGAATATATCAAAACGGAGATCAAGAAGTAATTAAATATACGGTTGGCAATTCCATGGTATTGGAGATGTTTGGCATGGAAATGATGCAGAATAGTCCTGTATTTACCCGAACCTTACACATGTCTAAGTCGATGAATCCATTAAAAATGCGCGTGGCTCCTAAAGGCACTTCGGTTGCCATAAAAGGTACCGGGGCCATTTTAGCCGAAGAAGATGGTTTTATTGTCATGAAAGTATCTGCTCAGGTGGAGGTAAAAGTGAAACTATTTATGGCTAAGGGCTCGGTCGATGGCCTTATGGCTTGGGCTCAAACTAGTCAAGATCCGATTTCATTGGAAAGCTTAACTCGTGGAGGCAAGACACGATATCCAGAAAAAATCACCACAGATGTTATTGCCGGAACGGATGAGGGGGCATTCCAAGTGGATATCTTGAACCCCCCTTTTAATCCGATTTGGCGCAACCAATTAAGATTAAGTGGAATAGATTTCTTTCAAGATAAAAATAAGGGAGTGGTTTGTTCGAGTGATGGTGACATTTGGAAGGTGGAGGGTTTTACCAATAACACGGGTAAACTCGTATGGCAACGCATTGCTTCTGGCTTATTCCAACCTTTGGGAATTAAAGTCATTGACGAAGTAATTTATGTGACTTGCCGGGACCAATTAGTTAGGCTAAACGATTTTAATGGGGATGGGGAAACTGATTTTTATGAGAGTTTTAATAATGATCATCAGGTGACTGATCATTTCCATGAATTTGCGATGGGTCTGCAGGCGGATAAAGAGGGGAACTTCTATTATGCCAAAAGCGCTCGGCATGCCAGGGAAGCATTAGTACCTCAACATGGGACTTTAATTAAAGTGAGCAAAGATGGCTTGCAAACGGAGATTATAGCGACGGGTTTTAGGGCGGCCAATGGGGTTTGTATAAATCCAGATGGCAGTTTTATTGTCACAGACCAAGAGGGACATTGGAATCCGATGAACCGTATCAATTGGGTTAATAAAGGTGGATTTTATGGCAATATGTTCAGTTATCATGCGCATCCAGATAGTTCAAATGCAAGTATGGAGCAGCCGCTCGTTTGGGTGGATAGAGAACTGGATCAATCGCCGTCGGAATTATTGTGGGTCGATAGCCCCGCGTGGGGACCTTTACATGGTAAGCTCTTGAATTTTTCCTATGGATATGGAAAGGTTTTTTTAGTTCCACATGAGAAAGTAGGTGGCCAGTTGCAAGGGGGAATGGTCGAATTACCGATGCCAAGATTCTCTACGGGAATTATGCGGGGAAGATTTAATTCGCAAGATGGCCAATTGTACCTCTGTGGTTTATCGGCCTGGGGCTCCACGCAATCTCAATTGGGTGGATTATATCGCATTAAACCGACCAATAAACCATTGAATGTGCCTTTGGAAATTCATGCGACAAGCAAAGGGGTTCAATTGGTTTTTGCCAGTCCATTAAATGCTTCGAGTGTTTCTAATCTGACCAATTTTCGTATCAAAATTTGGGATCTTAAAAGGTCAAGAAAATATGGATCCAAACATTACAATGAAAAAACCATCCAGGTGGAAAAAGCAGCATTAGGGCCTGATATGAAATCGATTTTTTTGACCATTCCTGAGATTAAGCCAACTTGGGGAATGGAAATAAAATACAACCTCATGGGCCAAAATGGCAAATCGATCGATGGATTTGTTCAAAATACGATACATCAATTGGCTAACGCTAATTAATACAATTATAAAAACCAAATACCTATGAAACGTACACGCTCTTTTTTAACCTTAATTTTTTCCATAATAACCTTGTCTTTATTCGGTCAAGGACCTAAAGTGTTAGTAGTCACAGCGCATCCCGATGATGAAACAGGTTTTTCCGTGACCATGTTTAAGATTACCCATGAAATGAAGGGGACTGTGGATATGGCTGTGATGACCGACGGAGGCGGAGGCTTTGCCGATTCACAATTGGGCGCCCTGTACTACAACTTAAACCTAACGGATTCTATTGTCGCTCGTACGCATTTACCGATGCTGAGAAAGCAAGAGATTTTGAATGCCGGTAAAATTATGGGGGTTCGCAATATCTATTTTATGGAGCAACCAGATGATTGGTACACGACAGATCCTAAGCCCTACATCTCTGGAAAAAATTGGGATATCTCCTATGTCGAAAGAAGAATGGATCGCTTGTTGGCCGACCGCGACTATGATTTCATTATCACGATGCTTCCACATGCGGGACAGCATGGTCACCATAAAACATCTGTCTTAATGGCCTTGAGAGCGGTTCAAAGATTTAAAGGTCCTCGTAAACCCATTGTCATTGCTGGTTCTCCCATGAATGCCACAAGCAAACCGATGGAATTTAGCATGTTGGAAGGTTATCCTGAGACCAAAATAAAAGCGGATGCACCAACGTTCACCTTGAATCGTGCATTTCGTTTTAAGGAAAATGATAAGATTAGTTATAAAATTGTCGCAGATTGGGTTATTTCTGAATATAAATCACAGGGAGCGATTCAGGAAAATGGCATACACAAAAC
>JABMMK010000316.1 GCA_013205605.1 Cytophagales bacterium
ATCTGCTAAATCGTGTTTTAACAGGTTATGGAAGTAGGCATTTATTGGATCTCAATAACCTTTCTTTACAAAAATCCTTAGACTTAATCTTTACGCCTGAAAAAAAACCAAGTGTTCCGGTCAATGACTATGATTATGAAATCACGAAGGAGGAAACCGAAAAACAAGGTTACTTATATATAGAACCTGGAAAAGAATATGTCTTTGCACCAGAACCTGGAGGAGCACCGGGGCCAAGGTATAATTCACACGAAGCTTGGCTTTTCAGAAACATGATCCAGCAAGGTACTTCTATCCATTGGCGCATGGTATTCTTCCTACATAACCTATTAGTTGCTAGCGGAGGAAGTGTCAAAATGCTATATCAACACTACATAATGCTTTTCAATTCCTCTTTTGAAAGTTATAAATCCACCATTTATAAAATTACCATTGATCCAATGATGTTGGATTACTTAAACCTGCAAAACAGTCTAAAAAATAAACCAGACGAGAATTATGCTCGAGAATTACAGGAATTATTTACCGTAGGAAAAGGACCGAATTCGCAATATACCGAGGATGATGTCAGTGCAATGGCCCGTTTGTTAGTGGGCTGGCAATTTAGTTATGAAAGTAAAGAAAAAATAAATGGCCCCATTAGCAATACATTCAGCGAAGGGAACCATGATCCCTCAGATAAACAATTCTCAGCTTTTTATGGAAATCGATTAATAAAAGGCCGAAATGGCCAGGATGGGGAAAAAGAATTAGATGAAGCCATCGACATGATTTTTAGCACAAATGAATGTGCTATGTACCTGTGCAGAAGGCTGTACCAATTTTTCTGTTACCCAATCATTGATGATACCGTGGAGAAAAATGTCATTACACCCATGGCCGATTTATTGCGTAAAAATAATTTTGAACTCATGGTTCCGCTTCGTACACTTTTAGGAAGCGCCCACTTTTTCGATACTTCATTTTACAATTCCATGATCAAATCTCCCATTGAATTTATGTTTGGGTTTTACAAGGAATTTGACTTGAATTTGTTTAATACCACAACTGGAGGGGATATTCCAAAAAAATTCTCAGACCCGCTAACAGCTAATTTTTATAAATTTAGAAACTTGCAATGGGAGATGAGTAACATAGGATTGAACTTTACCAATCCACCCAGCGTATCCGGTTGGCCTGCTTATTACCAAGCCCCTGTCTTCGATTTATTTTGGATCAATTCAGATACCATAGCTAAAAGATCCAATTCGGGAAATGCCATTGCCAGGTGGGGCTTATATATAGGTTCAGGTGATGTCAAAGGAAATATTCATGTACAAATAGACAAAATTAAATTTGTTAGCAGTTTAAAATATCCTGATAACATCGATCTAGTGATTGATGAAACGGTAGAAAGGATCATGTGTGCTCCTATTTCTACTAAGACCAAAGCACGTATTAAAGCAAGTGTTTTGGAAGGAAATGCCGCGTCTTATTATACGCAATTATATCAGTCGCATATGAGTAAACCGACTGAGGAGACTAGGTCAACATTAAGTAAGCGATTAGAAAATTTGTTTGGCGCCTTATTCCAAATGGGAGAAATTCACTTGTTTTAATATGAATAGACGGAAATTTATACATCAAATGTCACATGCGGCAGCCTTGCCTGCACTGTTTTCTTCTATTCCATACGAGTCACTCGGCTTTGGATCACAATCCGAATTATCTCAAACAGTTGCCGAAGGCAACATCCTTGTGATCGTCGTTTTAAGTGGAGGGAATGATGGTTTAAATACGGTCATTCCGTTGAATATGTTGTCTAAATTGAATAGCATTCGGTCAACTGTCATATTACCGGATAACAAAATATTGCCATTGGAAGGTACCGAATTAGGGCTTCACCCATCCTTAAAAGGATTTCAATCTTTACACAAGGAAAACCGTTTGAAAATTGTGCAATCGGTGGCTTATCCTCAACCAAGTTATTCGCATTTTAGGTCGATGGACATTTGGGATTCAGCCTCAGATGGCAATAAAAATGAAAGTAGCGGTTGGGCCGCCCGTTACTTAGAAGCCAAGCACCCGAATTTTCCGGAAACCTACCCAAATGAGCTATTTCCTCATCCATTGTCCATGGAAATTGGCTCTAATTCCTCTTTACTTTTTACAGGAAAAAAATCTTTCACCAGCATAGTGGCCTCAAACCCAGAATCATTTTATGAGATCATTAATGAGTTTGACAATAATTACCCTTCTACCCCCATCGGCGAGAAATTGAAATATTTACAGCTCATGGCCAAGCAGTCAAATGACTATGGAAAGGTATTAAAAGAGCAATTTAAAAAAGGAACTGATTATGCGTTTCCAAGAAGTAATTTAGGGGACCAATTAAAAATTGTCAGCCGGCTTATTTCTGGTGGTATGCAAACTAGAATATATAAAGTTCAAATTGGCGGTTTTGATACTCATAGTGCTCAGGTGGATCCCTCAGATAAAACAAAAGGTACTCATGCTAACCTACTAAAAGAAATCGACGAGGCTGTGACTGCATTCATGAAGAGCCTGGACCAAATGGGAAAATCGGATCGTGTGTTAGGTATGTGTGTATCTGAATTTGGGAGAACGGTTCATTCCAATGGAACCAATGGAACAGATCACGGTACTGTTTCGCCTGTTATTTTGTTTGGTAATAAAGTGGATCCAAAGGTGGTTGGCAAAAACCCAATCATTCCTGACAACACGAAATATTCCTA
>JABMMK010000317.1 GCA_013205605.1 Cytophagales bacterium
ATAATCCGCCACTAATGCGCCTTGGGCGATACCGGCAGTAGCAACTCCGGCGATGATATCGACATCAGAAAAGTATGCTTTAACCACGGCAGATAGGCTATTTTTAATGTAGGTTCTTGCTTCTGGAAATGAAAGAGAAATGCGATTGTCGCAATAAATAGGTGAATACCAGCCTGATGCCCACGTAAATGGCTCATCCGGTCTCAGTTGAATGGCTTTGATCTGTAATAAATGCTGGGCTACCTCTTGTTGAATACTTAAATTCTCCATAAATTTTATTCTATTTTTCTTTCCTACAAAAATACTTTTTTCAGTTCATCTTTCATTATTTAATTCTAATTTTGATAAAATTAATTGAGATAGTACGCATGATAATTTTCATTGACGATCGCCCCATTCGAATAACTAGTCTTTCTAAAAAAAATGATCTGCCTTTGAAAGAAGATTATGATTTAATTCTAGACGCTAGGTTAAAGCCCATCAAGATTAAAGAATTTAAGGGACATACATGTTTGCTTAATGTTTCCCTAGATCAAATGGGGAAAATCATCGAAGATTTACATCAATTTAAATTGGATTTTCATTCCTTGTATATCTTAGTTGACAACAAAAAAGCGTTCAAACAAAAAATCATCAGCCTATATTCCTTGATTGAAGCCTCTGGAGGGGTTGTGCGCAATGAGGAAAATAAAATGCTTTGGATTTACAGGTTGGGAAAATGGGATCTTCCAAAAGGTAAATTGGAGAAAAATGAATCCTTTAAAGTAGCGGCTACGAGAGAAGTGGAGGAAGAATGCAATGTGCAGGCCAAATTAGAATTCAAATTATGCACGACTTACCACACCTATACGCATAAGAACCAACGTGTTTTGAAAAGAACTAAATGGTATATGATGCATACGATTCAGCAACACAAATTGATTCCTCAAAAAGAAGAAAATATAGAAAAAGTGGAGTGGCTTAGTCAATCTGAAATGAATAAAATAGCCCTTTCTGATACTTACAGTTCTATAAGGTACGTGATTCAGCGTTTTTCTATTCTTCAAATACCGTTTAAATCATAAGGTAAATAATCATCTATCTTACTTCCATACCGGTGTAAGTCCCGAATGATCGTGGACGAAATAGGAGCTAAATGGGGAGATGTAATGAGAAATACAGTTTCTAACTCGGGATTAATATGTCGATTTACTTGTGAAATAGAGTTTTCATATTCAAAGTCAGTCGTATTTCTTAAACCTCTAATGATGAATTTGGCACCCACTTCCTTAGCCACATTAGCGGTAAGATCTTGATAAGTAACGACTCTAACAGGTTTTCCTTGAAATGTTTGTTCTATATATCCCTTCATTTTTTCTAATGAGAAGTAACGGGCTTTGTTCGAATTTTGACCAATTCCAATAACTATTTCATCAAATAAAGGTAAAGCACGCAATACAATATCCTGATGTCCTTTCGTGAAAGGATCAAAGGAACCGGGAAAAAAAGCAATTTTATTATTTGCCATAATTAAATGAGGATGTTGTATTGTGCTAATGATTGAATCGTGGCATCACTTTCAGCCCCGGAACTATGAATATTAACCGTTTCACGAGTTAACAAAACGTCAAATGAATCTCGGATGGAGTGTAAATAAAAGGCCAATTCAAGGGTTGATTGATGCATAAATACATTGGCCAACTGTAATTTTCCTTGATAAAACAGCGACATGAATACAAATTTACCTTGTAAATATAGATGTAATTGGGTCGCGTTTTTGCTTTTTACTTGCTTGTTTTCTGCGAGCAACTCGCCTAAAATATGACGATAATTTATTTTGGCCAGCGGAAAAAGGGATGAGGCAAAATCTTTCCATTCACTCGGAATTAAAAAGCTAAGGTTTGAATCGATCCAATGTACAGGCTGATCGTGTAACTCTTTTCCTTGAAGCGCATCTTGACCCAAGGCTTTTTCTAAAAAACCAATTCTATATAGTTGAGTGTCATATTCTTGAGGAATCAATAAGAAATCAGAATGGAGAATTTCAATGGTTAATTCGTTGACTTGATGTCTTTCTATTTTTAATTTAGACCATAAGGCTAATTCCTTTTTTTTAATCTTATCCCATGAGATTATTTCGATCTCTTGACTGGCTTCGCTTTGCACATGAACCCCGAGCTCACTAAACTGTAAAAAAACATGTGAATTGTCAACGATCATCTAAGGTTCTTTTTGAAATTTCCTCTAACGGGAATTGTCCATAAGGTCGAAATAACAAAAAAAATATGGGAAAGGAATGAAAATTAAGATTTTTTTCTAGGTTCAAAATGAGTAATTTTGCGCCTTATTTAATTCAATGTTATGTTACAGGCATCAAATGTATCCCTTAGGTTTGGGAAGAGAGTATTGTTCGAAGAGGTAAATATTAAATTTACGGAAGGAAATTGTTATGGCCTAATTGGCGCAAATGGAGCAGGTAAATCCACTTTCTTGAAAATTCTTTCAGGGGAAATTGATTCTCAAACGGGAAGTATTTCGATGAACCCTGGGGAGCGGATGTCTATTTTAAAGCAAAACCATTTTGAATACGAAGAAACACCTGTTCTTCAGACGGTAGTCATGGGCAATAAGCGTTTATATGACATTATGCTTGAGAAGGATGCCATCTATTTAAAAGAAGATTTTTCTGAAGCGGATGGCAATAAAGCGGCTGACTTAGAGGCTGAATTTGCCGAACTAAACGGTTGGGAAGCTGAATCAGAAGCTGCAACGCTTTTAAGTGGCTTAGGGATCAAAGTAGATTTGCATAATTTACTTTTGAAGGATGTGAATGGTTCGGATAAGGTAAAGGTTCTTTTAGCCCAAGCATTATTTGGGAATCCAGATATTTTGCTTCTAGATGAACCGACTAACAACCTTGATATTGATTCGATTTTATGGCTGGAAGGTTATTTGATGAATTTCAAGAATACGGTTATTGTTGTATCTCACGATCGACATTTTTTAGATAATGTCTGTACGCATATTGCAGATTTAGATTTTGGGAAAATTCAATTATTTGGAGGAACCTATACGTTCTGGTATGAGTCATCTCAATTAGCATTACGTCAAAGAACGGATCAAAACAAAAAAACGGATGAAAAACGTAAGGAATTAGAAGAATTTATACGTCGCTTTTCTGCGAATGTGGCTAAATCTAAGCAAGCCACTTCCCGACAAAAAATGTTGGATAAACTTCAAGTTGACGACATAAAACCATCTTCTCGTAAATATCCATTTATTAATTTTAAGCCAGAGCGTGAGGCTGGAGACCAGTTATTAAGTGTCGAAAAATTATCTGCCGCTACGGATGACGGTACTCCTCTGTTTACAAATCTTTCTTTTACTATTAATAAAGGAGATAAGGTAGCTTTTTTAGCGAAAGATTCATTGGCTATGACCGCCTTATTTGACATATTATCAGGTCATTCAAAACCGAAATCAGGGGAGTTTAAATGGGGGGTAACGACTACCCAAACCTATTTACCCAATGATAATGCATCTTTTTTCGAAGATTCTTCGATGAATATGGTCGATTGGCTTCGGCAATATTCGGTTGAAAAAGACGAAAGCTTTATTCGAGGATTTTTGGGCCGAATGCTTTTTTCAGGAGATGAAGCTTTAAAGAAATCGAATGTAATTTCTGGAGGTGAAAAGCAACGCTGTATGTTTTCAAGAATGATGTTATCGGGAGCCAATGTGTTAATCTTTGATGAACCTACGAACCACTTAGATTTGGAATCGATTACTGCATTGAATAATGGTATGATTGAATTTACAGGAACTATTTTGTTTACTTGCCACGACCATGAATTGACCAATACAGTAGCTAATCGAATTATAGAGATAGGCACTAAATCCCATTTAGATAAGTTGATGACCTACGATGAATTTATTTTGGATGGGTCAACTAAAACCCAGAGAGCTAATTTGTAATTTTCTGCTCTAACATATCGCATAAAAAAAGCCTATAAAAATAATTATAGGCTTTTTTGTAAAAATTATGTCTGACTTATAAAATAAATCGAGTAGATAAGAAATTCGATTGTTGGTTTTCAACAATTTGATTGACTAAATCCTTGTTCAATTGGTTTGCTTTTGTGGCTACAACGGTCCTGATTGAAAAGGATCTAAGCGCCGCTGTTACTGACAAAGTTCCTTCAGCTGAATCTTTTCTTCCTGTGAAAGGGAATGAATCGGGTCCTCTTTGGCATTGAGCGTTAATATTTACTCTAGAAACTTGATTAACCGTTTCGTCAATTAATTCAGAAATTTGATTTACATCCGTCCCAAAAATGGCTACTTGTTGTCCATGAGATGACTCATGTAGGTAGTCAATCGGAGTACTTAAATCCTCAAATGGAACCACAGGAACTACGGGTCCAAATTGCTCTTCATGCCAAACTTTCATCTTTGAATTCACTGGATAAAGTAAGGCTGGGAAAAATATGGATTTAGAGTTTTCACCTCCGTGCGGATTTAAGACAGCCGCTCCATGCATTTTAGCATCTTCAATTAATTCTTTCAAGTAAGCTGGTTTATTGGGTTCTGGTAAAGGAGTAATTTGAACGCCAGGATCCCACATCATGCCAACTTTCATGCTTTCAATTTTTTCTGCTAAGCCTTTGTTAAATGCTTCTGCCAATGATTTATGGACAAAAATGATTTTAATGGCCGTACACCTTTGACCATTAAACGAAAGTGAACCTAATAAACATTCATTAATCGCCACGTCCAACTGAGCGCTTTCGGTTACAATAGCGGCATTTTTAGCATCTAAGCCTAGAATCGCACGCAGCCTGTTCACTTTAGGGTGCATTTTCTTTAATTTATCGGCTACTTTTGAAGAACCGATCAAAGTTAAAACATCAATTTTTCCAGACTCCATTAACTGTGGAATGATGGCATTTCCTCTTCCATAAAGCGTATTGATCACACCGGGAGGGAATGAGTCTTTAAATGCTTCTAATAAGGGATAATGTAATAAAGTACCATGCTTAGGTGGTTTGAATAACACGATATTTCCCATGATTAGAGCTGGAATTAACGTGGTAAAGGTTTCATTTAATGGATAATTAAATGGACCCATGCATAAAACAACCCCCAAAGGCGATCTTCTTACTTGGCCTATAATGCCTTCTTCAATTAAAAATGTAGATGACGTTCGATCGATATCTTTTAAAGCACCAATGGTATCATACATGTATTGTACCGTTCTATCAAACTCTTTTTGAGAATCAGTTAGTGATTTTCCGATTTCCCACATCAATAGCTTAACTACCTCGCTACGCTTTTGTATCATTTTTTGTGTAAATTTTTCTACACATTCAATTCGTTTTGAAACAGACATGGAAGGCCATTCTCCTCGGCCATTTGCATATGCTTTTACTCCAGCATATAAAACTTCCATGGCATCAGATGCGTCTGTAATAGGGTAGGACCCAATTCTTTTTTGCTCAAAACCTTTATCTGTTTTGATATAAATTGGAGACCATACATCTTGCGTTTTTCCAGCCCAAGCCCGCATTTCACCGTTGACCAAATATTCTTTTTGCTCTAATGGTTCAGTTAAATCAAATTCTGCTGGGATTTCACCTTGATTTGGGAATAATTGTTCTAATTCAATTGCCTTCATTATTTTTTAAAATTTATGGATGCAAATGTCAATGTTTTCTTTAGAGGATGGGAACTACCTTGTAAAATATTGATTTATTTTAATTTTTTATTTACTTAATTATATTATAATTAAATGTAATTAAGGTTTTTAATCTACTTTAATGGGGTATTTACGTCTTATTTTATTGACGATAAATTTATTTTGTTCGGTAAAGCTTAATGGATGGATTTGATTGAACGCGTTTTCCCAGGCATGAAATAAGTTTGAATCTGAATTTTGAAATAGATTCCGGTCGATTTTTTTTGAAATTAAATATTCGTTAAAGGTCATTTTTGAGCCAATTATGTCGGTAATATACTAAAAGTAAGGATGAAATGATGGCAAATATACCAGAAAGCAAAAATGGTATTTGGATTTGGGAGGCTAGTCCTTTGTAAAACGCTCCTGATAATAATGCACCCATTCCTATTCCTGCCTCTAAAGCGATGTACATGGTTGCCATAGCCCTGCCTATATGTGTGGGCGATGCAAGATCTGTCGTCCATGCGGTTAACGTTGGAGAATTAAATCCCCAAGATATGCCGAAGAAGATCCCTGATAAAATGACGGTCATCGAGCTTAAAGGGAGCACCATCAAAAACATAGAGGCAATTAAAAAGAAGGATGAAATTAACAAGACGGGAATTCTTCCATATTGATCAGATGATTTTGCGAAAAATACACGCACACCGATGGAAGATATTGTGAATATGGAAAAATAAAGGCCTTTATTGTGCCAACCGATCATCTTAGAAATGTCGGGAACTAATGTTACAATGACTCCATATGAAAATGAAAACAAAATCATGATCCAAAAAATGGGGATTATTTTGGGTTCAAACACATCTTTCCAACCTATTTTAAAGAGTGAAATAGACATTGGCTTTTTTCTCGACTTAGGCAATGTTTCCTTCATTCTTGTTAAAATTAAAATGGACAACAAGGCAAATAGGGAGGATATCCAAAACATTTCTCGAAGACCTAATTCTTCGGCCAAAAAACTGCCCATTACAGGACCTATAGACATTCCTGTGGCAGTAAAAATACCTAAACCACCTTGTGCTTCCCCTCGTTTAGATTCAGGAATGATGTCGGCTACATAAGCTGCTGTAGCGGTGGGCTTTGTACCCGTCGACATCCCATGAAAAAATCGAAGTATTAAAAAACCTTGTACTGAATGAATTAAAGGATACAAACCTCCACAAATAAAGCAAACAATGGAGCCAAAAGCCATGACGGGAATTCTACCTATGTGGTCGGTTAGTTTACCAGAAAAGGGTCTGCTTAATCCTGCAGTCAGCGTGAATAGCGCTATGATATATCCGATGTATTCTCTGCCACCTAGACTAGCTAAATAATCGGGTAGTTCAGGAATAATCATGGAAAAACTGGCACAGAAAAGAAAATTACTTAAGCATAGTAGCCAAAATGCTAATGAATAAATACTTTCCTCTTTTTGCATCGATTTAATCTTCTAATAGTTCTGTTACTTCCTTTTTATTTAGGCTCATTAAAAACGCCGGAAGCAATATTAAATTACAAATCATAGCCATGAGAAGGGTTATTGACACCAACACTCCTAATGCCTGCGTTCCTTTGAACGTCGACGCAGTAAATATAAAAAATCCAAAAAATAATATCATGGCCGTATAAAACATGGAAACTCCAGTTTTTTGAATAGTAATTTGGATGGATTTTTTTATGTCAAAGTCGTTTTTGGCAAACTCTTCCTTGTATCGCGTTAGGAAATAAATGGTCCCATCGCTTGATATTCCAAAAGCAATGGAAAAAATTAAAATGGTACTTGGTTTCAGTGCAATACCAAAA
>JABMMK010000318.1 GCA_013205605.1 Cytophagales bacterium
AATCGTTCCACCCCCACCCATAGGGATATTCAATCTACTTAATGCATCCATGCCCGGAATTAAGTGCCTAACTCCTGTTTGCTTGTGTTTGTACCATGCCCACTCAGATCCAATAGGACCATGCTTTTTAACCAAGGTATCAATGGAAGCCTTAAATGAGGCAGAAATAATTTCCTCCATATTTTCCTTTTTGTTTTGGGTTTTTACATTATCCCACCAAATAGCATTAGGTTCATCTTGCATCATTTTAATGGTTCGATCCATGGAAGGACTATTCATAGGCGCATTTTCATCTGCGGCAAACTCATCAGACCAAATAGCATCATGTAAAAGCGAAACCCAATTTTCAAAAATAGTCGCTCCCTGTGAATTCGTAGCATTTTGTAAATTCCAGCGCTTTAATTCATTCGCCGCTTGAGCATAAACTCCTCCTGCAGGAAACTTTAATTTAGCCATTAAAAGGGGCAATAAAGTTCTTGCACGAATATTGAAATTGTCATTTTGTAAACCTCGTAATGAATCCATCGTAATTTTAGACATCGCCTCTAAACGTTCATTGATTCGTCGACCACGCTCACTGGGCGCATATTGCCAACCCATGTAATAAGGATAACTAGGATCCACAGAACTTTGATTAGCCGAACTTAAAAAGCCACGAACTGGGTTTTTAGCATGCGGATTATGTGATTGTGGAATAAAACCAGTCCAGTCAGCCTTTGGATCCGTTCCATCCAAAAGGTATTTTCCCTGAGTATATGATTTTAAAGGAAACTTTCCATTCACCCACAAAGCAATATCGCCCTGATTACTAGCAAAAATAAAATTTTGGGCTGGCGCAGAATAATAAGTCAAAGCCTGCGTGTAATCGGCATAATTTGCCGCACGGTTCAACTTATAAAATGTGGTCAACTCCTGTGATTTTTCATGTGCGATCCATCGCAATGCATGCCCCACCGGAATATTGGATTTAAAAGGCTTTTCATGACTTAAATAAACCACGGGTCCATGATGTGTGAAAAATATCGTGTCCACAAAACTCTCCTTCCCTTTGATATTGAATTTTTCAATACGCATCGTTGTTTTCTTCCATTTACCATCATGCCAATATTCTGCTTTGGATGCATCCTTGAATTTGACCTGATACCAATCCAAAATATCAGAACCTACATTAGTCACTCCCCAAGCCACATTTTTATTGAATCCTACAATAACATTTGGCGTTCCCGGCATCGTGGAACCATAGACATTTACTCCCGGCGCCACTAATTGCATTTGGTACCAAATAGAAGGTAATGACAAGGTTAGGTGTGGATCATTTGCCAACATAGGCAATCCCGAAACCGTTTTGTTTCCTGAAACCGCCCAGTTATTAGACCCAATGTTCGGATCTTTTTCACGGGTTTTCATCGCACTGCCTAGGCCAATAAAATCCGTTGGGCTTTCTGGAATAGGCACCGGCTTGAAATCCCTAGGCGTTCCCACCGGGATAATTGGACTTTCGACAAATGGATAATTAGGAAATAAATCTTCGGCAACCGCCTTTCCATATTTTCGAAGAATGTTCGTCATCTTTAAATCATCCGTTCCGGAGGCAAGCACAAAAGACATATTCTTCAAGAAAAGTGCACTTTTGATCGGCGTCCATTTTTCAGGCGCATAATTCAATAATTTATATTCCAAGGGATAATTCCGCTCCGTCAAACTTTCAATATAGGCATTGACTCCATCTGAATACGCTTGCAAAGTTTCAGTCGCTTTCGGATCTTCTTTCATCCCCTCAAAAGATTTTTCCGCCCCATAAACAGCCCCCATTCTCCGTTGGAACTGATCTGAAACCATCCCCTTCTCTCCCACAATCTCAGAAATTCTACCCCCGGCAAAATGTGTTTGAAATTCCATCTGCCACAAACGATCTTTGGCCGTCAAATACCCCTGAGCTACATATAAATCATGGTCATTTTCGGCAAATACGTGTGGAACCCCCATTTCATCATATACCACGGTCACTGTTTTTTCCAAACCAGGAATTTGCAAATTTTCTTCTGTTAATTCAGAAGATTCCGGCGCCTCAGCATTGACCCAAAATCCATGAAAAGGACTCATTAATTTACCTAAAGGCGGAAGAGTTCCCCATGAATTGTGCAAGGCATAGGTCCAAATAATGGCCACGGCCAAGGGGAAAATAGATTTAATGTATTTCATGAAAAAATTACAAAGGATTTAATTAAAAATTTAAAGATTTTATTTTAAAAAGACAATTTTGCAAATTTGTCTCATAATGCCTAAATAATTCATATTTTTAAAGTCTAAATGATTCATAAACTTGAAAAGAAGAACTTTCCTCCAGACTTCCGGAATTATTAGCTCCGCAACAATCCTATCTAACCCGGCCACAGGTCAAAACCAATTAGCCAACGAGCCCATCATCATAGCCACTTGGAAAAATGAAAAAGGCACGAAATCCGGTTGGGATAAAATGATGCAAACGGGTCGTGCCTTAGATGGAGTGGAAGCCGGAGCTTGGATTCCAGAAGCTGATCCCAACGAAACATCCGTGGGTTATGGAGGACTTCCCGACCGAGATGGCCATGTTACCTTAGATGCTTGCATCATGGATCACTTGGGAAATGCAGGGGCCGTCACATTTTTAGAAGGTATCATGCATCCCATTTCAGTGGCAAGAGCTGTAATGGAAAAAACGCCTCACGTGATGCTTTCGGGCGCCGGGGCATTGCAATTTGCCTTAGATCAAGGATTCAAAAAGCAAAACTTGCTTACACCTGCCTCAAAAAAAGCCTGGGAAGAATGGAAAAAAGAATCAAAGTATAAGCCCATCGTCAACATTGAAAACCATGATACGATCGGTCTTTTAGGCATTGGAAAAGCGGGTGAAATAGCCGGTGCTTGTTCCACCAGTGGATTAGCGTATAAAATGCATGGGCGCGTCGGCGACTCCCCCATCATCGGCGGAGCGGTATTTTGTGATGATGAAGTTGGCGGTGCCTGCGCCACAGGTTTAGGGGAATTTGTGATGAAAACTTTGGGTTCATTTTTAATAGTCGAGTTTATGAGGCAAGGAATGTCTCCCCAAAAAGCCTGCGAAGAAGCCATCATGCGAATCGTCAAGCGATATAAATACCAGGAATTCCAAGTAGGGTATTTGGCACTAAATAAAAAAGGCGAATATGGCGCCTATTCTATTCAAAAAGGATTTAATTTCACCATTACAAAGAACGGAATCACGCAAGTCATTGAAAGCGCTTCCCACATGTCCTAGAAAACTAAATAAATTGCGTGGAAAAAATCGTTAAAAAATCAGCTAGTAAAAAACAATGTCTCTTTGAAGTTGCCTGGGAAACGTGTAACCAAGTAGGTGGAATATATACCGTTATTCGGACGAAAGTTCCCTCCATGGTCGAAAAATGGGGCGATGACTACACCTTATTAGGTCCCTATTTTATTCATACAGCCGCTGCAGAATTTGAGCCACTCAAATTACCTGAGGAAGATACCCCCATCAATAATTCCATTCGGACGTTAAGATCGATAGGCCTGAAAATCCATTATGGACATTGGCTCATTACGGGAAAGCCGAAAATTATTTTATTTGACCTTGATTCTGTTTATCATCAAATCGACACGATCAAAGGAAAAATTTGGGAGAACCACAAAATATCCACCTTAGGGGTTGACGAATTAGTGAATCAAACGATCGCTTTCGGTGAAATGGTCCGACTATTTATCACAGAACTAGCCCTCGAAAATAAATCAAAAAAAGAGGTCATCGTACATTTTCATGAATGGATGGCCTCCACTTGTTTGCCCGATTTACGAAAAGATAAAGTTAAAATATCTACTGTCTTTACAACCCACGCAACGATGTTGGGACGTTATTTAGCCGGAAATGTACCTAATTTTTACGAGGTAATTGATCAGTTTGACTGGTTAAAAGAGGCTAAGCATTATGGAATCGAAGCGCAAGTTAGTTTCGAAAGAGCGGCTGCCCAAAAGGCAAACGTGTTGACCACCGTTTCCGATATCACCGCCAAAGAATGCCAGTATTTTTTAGGCCGAATTCCAGAATTGATTCTACCTAACGGCCTCAATATTCAGCGATTTGCCGCGCTGCATGAACATCAAAACCTACATACTAAATACAAAGAAAGTATTTCAGATTTTGTGATGGGGCACTTTTTCCAAAATCAACCCTTTGACTTAGAACAAACTTTATATCTATTTACCTCGGGTCGATTTGAATATACCAACAAAGGATACGACCTGACTTTGGATGCCCTGAAAATATTAAACCAGAAATTGAAAGACGCAGGTTCTAAAAAAACGGTGGTCATGTTTTTCATTACCAAACAGCCCTACCATACAATAGACCCAGAAGTACTTCAGTCAAGAGCCGTTTTAAACGAAATAAGAGAAAATTGTTTAGCGATAGAAAAGTCGGTGGGCGAGAAATTATTTCAAGCCTCCGCTGCTTCGAAAGATTTACAAATACCCGATTTAAATAAATTTGTCGACGAATACTGGCGGATGCGTTTACGTAGAACCGTTCAAACTTGGAAAACGAATACTAAGCCCAAAGTGGTCACTCATCTAT
>JABMMK010000319.1 GCA_013205605.1 Cytophagales bacterium
ACTTTCACCATTCCACCATCATGCCAGTGCCAAGTAGCACTTTTAGTGCCAAAGGTTTCTTTGAGTGCTTTGCCATTGATTTTTAATTGGAACTTCCCAGGCGCCCCAGGAGCATTCCATGGCGCTACCCAATCTCGGGTTCGAACCCATACTCGGTAAGTTCCGGCTGTAGGGAATTTAATATCTGTCGTGGCATCTTGCACGGGTATTCCTAAACCATGGGCTAATAAATAAGGAGAGCCCATTTGCTCCATGGATTGTTGGTCTAATTCCCAACCCCCATGATTCGCAAATTGTTCCGCCTCGACAAAAACGAATTCTTGTGCAGCGGCTTTAGATTTAAATTGGGCCAATAATGTAAATTGGCTAGCCAATAAACACAGGCTTGTGTTACCCACAAAGCCCATAAATTCTCTCCTTTTCATACGATTGATCTAAATTTTCATTTTAATAAGCTTATGATTATTGCGTTCAAAATTTTAAATGCTTCTAACGCCACAAAAACACAGCGTTCGAATTTAGCATTTATTTTAGTTAAAATAAAAGATTTTGGCTAGCCAATCAAAGCTAATTCAATAAAATTTTGAGGATATAAAGATCTTAAACTTGAAGAAGGAGAATAAAAAAAGCCTAAGCAATAACTCAGAAAGTCAATGCTTAGGCTTAGAATTTAGACTAGGAAATTATTTAACTATAGGGCGACCATATTGTTGAGCCCCACTAATTTTTCCTTGTAAATCAAATTGGAAAAATTCGACGATTCGCTTCTCCCAAACGGTTCCATCTTTTAACACACGTTTTTCTGTTGCTGAAACCATGATACCTGAAACTGGATCCGTATTTGTAATTTTAAAAGGAAGAATCATGTTCGGTTTCCACTCTAAAGATTTGAACATAGCAAAATAAGCAGGCCAATCACTCTTTTTCATAACTGATTTCTTTCCATCAAAATCAACCATATTTATTTCATCGGCAAACATCTCAGAAACTCCTGCGACATCCATCGCGTTATAAGCCTTCGCCAATTTCTCTATGGCAGCAATTTCTCCACGGTTTGAAAATTGGAATGATCTTCCATTATTTTCATCTGCTGGATTTGTAGTGATCCATTTTCCGCCAGAAGTTTTTCCAAATTCGTTTGTAGAAGGGATAGTTGAATACTGCTGGAAATTACTGACTTTTCCAGCTTTATTCACCGTAAATAATTCAAACAAATTCATTTTTTGCTTGGACCCGTCATTGGCAACTCGATCCTCAACGGATTGTAGCAAAACAATTTCGTCCGTAGAACCCTGCACTTTAATAGGAAGAATGGAAATAGGCACATCATTTAATGATTTCATAGATGAATGCCATTTACGGTTGAAATCTCCCCCAGTTTTCTGCATTTCTTCTGTCCATAAAGCCATCTCTGCTGCAGAACTATTTGAGTTATAAGCTTTAACTGCATCTAATACAATTTGACTAGATTTTTCAGAACCTAACTGGAATGCTTTCCCAGCACTAGGACCAGAAAAGATTTTTCCAGCTGTTTGCGCCGAAAGCGAAATTGTAGATGCAATGAATGCACCTAAAAGAATAATTTTTTTCATGGAATGATGTTTTGATTAATATTTAGATTGAACATCAAATTAAAAATATCCCAATGGATTAAAGCAAAATATAAATCGAACTTGTTCCCTTTTATGCTTTTGGGAACATTTTTATAGATTGTGAACTTTGATAAATTAGTAACATTTTGATACATTCGAAAAACTAAAAACATACTACCATGATCAAAAAAACCATCCTTAGTGTTCTTTTAGCGGCAAGTCTTTTGGCTTGTACGAGCGAAAATGACAAAAATGCTGCTAAAGGCAAAGAAAATGTTACTTACTATTCTCGTGTTTGGGAAGTAGCGATTAATGAAGGCCGAACGAATATCCTTGACTCTGCGTATACAGACGATGCGGTTCTTCACACAGTGCCCGAGACCAAAGGCAAGGCTAACGCCAAAGCTTATTATGAAAATTATGTTACCGGATTTTCTGAGCGTCAATTTATCATTAAGGAAATCTTTGCTGATGGAGATAAATTAGTGAAATACTGGCAATTTAAAGGAAAGCATACGGGAACATTCTTTGGCATTCCGGCTACTGGAAAATCAGTTGACGTAATCGGATCGACCATCGTTACCATGAAAGATGGCAAGATCGCTGAGGAGCAAGACTTCATGGATAACATGGTGTTTATGCAGCAATTAGGCTTATTACCAGCCGCTAAATAAAACCTTTTGACTGAGGCTAAACGCCTCAGTCAAAATTGTTTTCTTTGATATAATTAGAGGGGGTAACTCCCTTTCGAGCTTTAAAAGCGTCTATAAATTTAGACCTCGACACAAAACCGGAGAGGGTGGATATAGCTTCTATCGTCAGTTTCTTAGCGTTTCCATCGTGTATCAATTGGCTTGCGTATTCAATCCTTAAATCATTTTTCCATTCCCCAAAAGTTTTATTCAATTCCTTATTGAAATAATTGGACAGCACACGTTCAGGAATTTTAAGGTCAAATGACATTTGGGATAGCGTAAAATCTTTTTTGACAAAAGGCGATTCGGCCAAATAAGGCAAAATCATTGCATTGAAATCTATTTCACCTTGCACACTTTTCAAAGGTTTGGGAATACTTAATTTTATTTTGGTAAAATTTGTTTCCTCTCCCATCCCTTCTCTATACGAGATATTTCCGTACAAAATTTTGGGAAATAGAAAAAGAAAGAAGTTTTGAACAAAGAAGCCTCCGCCACAAATTCGGAAGAAATGACCTTCGCTAAATAACTCAATGGATGAGATCCCCAAAATTGAAAAGGGTGTTGTATACAAGGTGATCATGTGCCCTAAGCTCATGCTGGCAATTAATACCTGTAAAAATACTAAAGTGAAAAACCAACGCTTAATCACATAGTGATTGGATGGAATCATGCCATATTTTTTAATTAAAATCTGCTTATTCCAAAAGAAGTATATGACGCTTGAAAATGCATATATAATTAAATGAATTGAACGTCCATATAACAATTGCTCAAAGGTCAGCCAATTGAAATCCAATCGATAATCCTCCGTTATGTTCACAATTTCATGAGCCATTTTTGTTTTAACGTCAAAGGGCAAACTCGTGAAGGGCCAACAAACCATCACGACAAAAGCAGCTGGAAGCAGGTGTAAAGCGTCTATCTGTCGAAACCCCTTATGTTTAGAAACAGAGTATTTGACATAGAAAAATAATAAGGGACCTAAGAGAAAGGAGAGCGGCAAAAAATGAACAAAACAAACACCTTCCCAAAACTCAATTTTGCTGTAATGAAGGCCAAAATAGACTAAGACGACCAAATTACAACAAAGGAAAAAGAGCGCTAAGTAAACATTGGATCTGTTCAAAGAACTCAAATAATACAGCAGAATAAAAGAAGTAAATATGCCAAATACAGGCGCTAAAATTTCCAAATTTCAAATTATTTTACAACCAATGTAACCAATTTAATCTTAATCATTTCAAATCCATCGAATGGGTCAAAATGAAAACCAAATTTTATTGCAATCACCCATTTCATTAATGACCTTTTCTCTTTAGTAACAAAAGAATACTAAAATTATCAAAAACGGATAAAATAACAAGTAACATCGATCATTTAAAAAACAAAATGCCACCGGCGGGGTGGCACTTTATATTATTAAAAAAACAAATTTCAATCTTCTTCTGTATGGGAAATGTCAACATTCAAATCTTTCCATACTTCTCGATCGATGTGCTTGAATTCACCCGATAAACCAAAACAAATGGTAATAGCTAATTGATTATTTTCCCAAGTAACATATTTATAAACATCTTCATACGATACTTTGACCTCCATGTTTTGAATTAAATCCATCAATTCATCACAGGTATATCTCGACAAGTCATCCAATTTAGAGAACCCAGAAAATTCACTCAAAAATTTATTTAGAACCATTTTATTTGAATTTAAAAAATTACATTCAAACATAAATTAATACCAAATATTACACTAGATAAAATATGAAAATTGAGTTAATCACATATTGACAATTTCACGAATCTTCTGAAAATCATGAGGAGAAATGACGTAGTCTACAAATCGCTTATCCGAATTAGAACTTATTCGCACAATCACATTAGGTATATTATAATTATTCTTAAAGTGAGCATTTATGTGATTAATTAACTTAGAACGGTATTGGCGTTGAGTATCGTAGGATTGATTATCGTAACCCATTAAATAGGTTATTTCATGCGAAGTTAATGTGTGATTAACGCCGAGAGCTAAGCACTTATCTAAAAAAGATAAAGCTTCAGGACTCAAATCACCTCCTTTTAAAAAACTAACTTTCAATTTTCGCCAATTTTTAAAATATTTTAGATTAAATAATAAGCTTACCAAGAAAATGACTGAAAATATCAGGTAAAGATACCATTCATGGTTTATCCAAGAAGGCGCGGTGTAAAATGGACCTATTTCTTCAGATTGACTCATTAAGACACGAATATCAAGAGAGTCCAAATAGTTTTTATTCGATTTTTCAGGAAAGTCTTTTTTGTAACTATACAACATATTCCCCTTGGCAAAAACCTTGAAACCGGGAATAAAAAAAGACGTTTTTGAGCCCAAATATTTATAACATTTATTCTTTATTGGGTCTACAATTATTTCACCAGTAATGGAAGAAATAATAAATAAATCATTCACCCAAATAGCCTCAGAATATCTCTTTTCAAAGCTATTTAAAAAATCAACACTGACGCTTCCTTTTTTACTCCAAACGTAGGATTTCAAGTCATACTCGTAAAAATCCAAGGGCAGAATAGATGAAGAAACAAAAGCATCTGGAATCTCAAGCATAAACAATTTGCCTTCCCGCTTTGAGTACCCAGAAAACGTTGTGTAAATTCTGTTAGGCATTTCACCTTTGGGCTTAACCAATTCCCATTCTTTCGTCTGAAAATCAAAAAAAGTTAGCACATTATTATAATGCCAAAAACCTATACCCCCAAAACTAAAAAGTGAATCTTTATGAGAAAATTGAAGTGCGCCAAAGTTGTATCCTCGATAAAACGTTTGATCCACTCGACTTAATATTCTTTTTAAAGGATCAAACTCATACACTTGGCCCGTGCCGGAAATGACAAAAAAGAAATGCCCCTTGATTTCAAATGTATTATAAATATATTTTGGTGGCAAATCAGCTAAATTTACCGATTGGAATTCTACATCACCTAATACCTCCCAATGATTTAGCTGGAGCTCCTGCGAATATTTTTTTGATTTAAAATCAATCCGTTCCATTTTTAAATGATTGGAATTCATAAATTCAAAATCGGCAAAAGCCCATGTTGAATACAATAGCAATACGCATATTGTTATGAATTTCATAATTTAAAATTTTGCTTAGTAAGTTATTTTACTAAATAAAAATATAAAAATTGACAGAAAATCTGTACTCTAAATATGTGATATATGGATATCACATATATTTTTTGGGACGAACTAAAGAATAAGAATTGAAGATAAATTCAATGAGTAAAGAATCTGGTAAATGACCATTCACATATATGGTATTCCAATGTTTTTTATTCATGTGCCAACCCGGAAACACGAAATCGGGAAATTGTTCTCTTAATATTAAAGCCGCATCTGGATCACATTTAACATTAAATCGAATGGGCGTTTCGTCTAAGCCGACCAATAAAAATATTTTATTAAACGTTTTAAAAACCAAATGATTAGGCCCGAATGGCATACTTTCCTCTACATTGGGTAGGCTCAAACAATAATCACGGATTTGGTCAACATACATGTTTTAGGTCATTGAACATTCAATATGGAATGAACAAATGTACTCCTTTAATTATTTGAAAATAATAAAGCATTAACTGTACCGGACCTCAGCCCTGTAATTTTACCTTTAGTTGAACTAGTTTTTAGGTAAATTTCAACCTCAGATGGTGTAGCAACACGATTTTGGGATAAAAACTTGGCAACAACTCCCGCAACATGCGGTGTCGCCATGGATGTACCACTCAATGTAGCCGTAAACGTTTTCAATGACCCTTTTATATAAGCAGAAGTAATGGAAGTCCCTGGAGCTAATATATCTACAATAGAGCCCCAATTAGAATAGGACGCAAAGATATCAGTATTCGTCGTAGCACCTACCGTAATTGCTACTTGAACACGAGCTGGAGAAAATTGAGAAGCATCTAAATTACTATTTCCGGCCGCAACACACATGACTATATTGGCTGCTACTGCATTTGATACCGCTAAATCTAATGATTGTGAAGCAGTGCCTCCTAAGGACATATTGCCAACGGCAGTATTCGTTTTTGTATTGTGATCTTTAACAACCCAGTCAATTCCCTCTAAAACATCTGAATTTGTCCCTGCACCTCTGGCATCTAAAACACGAACAGCAATCAAGTTTACATTTTTAGCTATCCCATAAAGTCTACCCCCTACAGTTCCAGACACATGAGTACCATGCCCATTTTGATCAATCCAATTCGTTGTGCTAGTACCAATCGCTGAATATCCACGAACTACCCTTCCTTCAAAATCTACATGGGTAGATAAAATACCTGTGTCAATGATATAGGCGTCTACACCTGCACCATTCGACGTATACGTATATGATTTATCTAAAGGAATACCAATTTGGTCCACACGGTCAATTCCCCAGGAAGGAACATTTGTTTGTGTAGTATTTATACTAATTATTTGATCTTTTTCTATAAAATCTACTCTAGGATTATTTCTAAGTCTATTGATCGCTGCCGGATTAAGTCTAGCCGAGAATCCTTTTATTGCATATTTAAACACATGATCTGCTTTAACGCCTTCACTTCTGCCAATTTCTCTAACTTCATCATCGATTTCCTTCCCAGTTGTTTTTTCTTTGAAAACAACAATATAGACATCATTCGGCAATTCAGTTTGGTTTAGATTTGAATTTGAGGGTTGTGAAAAAAGTTCGCTTGGATTTGATTGATTTGGTAAAATTCCTTTATCGGAAAATTGCTCATTACAAGCCAACATAAATACAGCTAAAGCTGCAAGGGAAACAATTTTTACTACGTGATTTTTCATATTTTAGGTTCTTCTTTAAAATAATAAAACAGTACTTTTTAGGGATCTATGAATTTAAAATTTTATCCACAGGGCATCACAAACTGTAAATTGTTTCAAATGTATAACCTTGAAAATAATCTAAAATTAAATAAAGATTTAATTTGTATCATATTCGGATTTTAGTTCAAAATTTTCAAATAGGTTACTTTACAATAAAAGGAAAAATACGATTAGCCCAATTTTTATATGCGACAGCCGAAGGGTGTAAACCATCCTTAGCGACCCACGTGGGATTTAATTTAGCTTCTCTACCTAAAACTGTGATGTCTAAGTATTGACATTTGAAGTTATTGGCAAGCTTTTTATTTAAACTGTTGAACAGGTCGATTTCTCTTTTGATTTTATTTGTATCTAGTCTTTTGCCTTCAGGGGTCAAGCTATAATCTGGGATAGACAAAACTAAAACGTGTTGGCTTTCCCCCCGAGTCGCCTGAATGGCCCGATTTAAAATCGATTTGAAATTCTTACTATATATGCTCGTATCAATCCCTTGAAACTGATCATTTACGCCAATCAACACCGTCACAAAATCATAATAGGCCAAATTTTGTTGGCTTATCGATTTGTCTAGTTGGGCTGAAGTCCAACCCGTAGTCGCCACATAGGTTAGTTGGGCCGTTTTAATCGACCTCGATTTCAAGAGCTGAAGCGTCTGCGCCGGAAAACGTTCTAATGAATTTACTCCCCGGCCTATCGTGTAGGAATCTCCTAAGGCCAACCATGAAATAGAAGTGGAATCGTCTTTAGCCAACATCTCCGAACCCGCGGGTGTCTGACAAGAAAATAAAGCGCCTAAAACAAACAGAATCAGTAATCTATGCATGAGCAAAAAATGATTGGAAATACAAATTGCTTTATTTCAAGGAGTTAACCTCCGAAATAAATCTAATGTTAAAATTAAATTAAGATTTAGCCAATAATGAACCCAAAATACCCTCTTTTTTTCACAAACAAGCACCTATTAATTAATAATTACGCAACATGTTGATGACCTTATTAAAATAATTTTGTAAAAATTTTAACATAATAATCAATCACAATGACAAAAATCCTACGTAGTAAATTCCTGAATTTTTTAAGCCCACTATTATTTTTTGGGCTCTTCATGATGTTGTCAAATCAATCATTTGGCCAAGGTACAGATGCCACTATTTATGGTAAAATCAGTGACGAAAAAGGAGAGGCAATTCCCGGAGTCACGGTAAGAATTAAAAATGAATCTACTGGATTTCAGTCAGGTACTGTTTCCAATGTGAACGGAGAATATCAATTACAGCAATTACCCTTAGGCAAACCCTATTCGGTAAGCTTTTCTTTTGTTGGTTACCAGACCTTGAAATTTTCAGATTATGCTGTAAATCAAGGAGATAAATTACGAATTGACGGTAAATTGGTTCCTAGCAACACTCAATTATCTGAGGTCGTGGTGAGTGCAAATTCATTTGTCAACAAAGAAACAGCGCGTGCCGGTGCGGCGATTGCCGTTACATCCTTACAGATGAAGCAATTGCCCATGGAAGGAAGAAACTTTACAGCATTAACGGCTCTTTCACCACTTCAAGGTAAGAACGGAAGTTTTGGAGGACAGCGTATATC
>JABMMK010000320.1 GCA_013205605.1 Cytophagales bacterium
AATTTTTTTAATTTTTTTACTTAGTGCGTAAGGAAAAAAATCTAAACCGTAAATTATTATTTTAATATGAATGAGTTAGTGATTAAAAAAGAGAAAGCGCGTATTGGTGTATTTGGTGTTGGCTATGATGTGTATTGGGGTCAATTTGATGGACTTTTAGATGAGTTGATGGCAAAAAATGCTGTTTTCAAAGATAAATTAGTCGATAAAAATGTAGAGATTATCGATTTTGGAATGATTGATAACCCAAAAAAAGCTTATGAAAAGCTAAAAGAAATTCAGGCTGAAAATCTAGATCTGATTTTTTGTAACATGCTTACTTATGCCACTTCTGGAACTTTTGGTATTATAATAAAAACACTTAATATCCCCATTGTATTAGTTGCACTTCAACCTCGAAAGGCTTTAGATTACGCTCAGGCCTCAACATATATGCAGTTGGTTAATGATGATATATGTTCTTTGCCTGAATTTGCTGGAGTTTCTGTAAGGATGGGTAAAAAAGTTCCTGAAATGATTATTGGAACACTTCATGATGATTTTGCTGCGGATGTTAAAATTGGCGAATTCTGTAAAATAGCGAAGGTGCTTCATGACTTAAAAAATGTTCATTTCGGTCATCTTGGACATCCCATTAATGCTATGCTAGATATGCATACTGATGCAACTATGCTTACTTCTATTTTCGGTTGCCACATTGTTGAATGTGAGGCAAATGAAATAGTGGATTGCTATCAAAATGCAACCGAAGTGGAAATATTGGCAAAAGAAAAGACGATCCTTAAATTCTTCGATACTCCTGATCCTGTTTCAGATCCCATTTCAATGAAGTTGACGAATGAGGATCTTCGAGTGGCAGCACACGTCTCTGTTGCCTTGGATAAGTTTATAATTTCTAAAAATATTGATGGATTAGCCTATTACTATGATGGCCCTATAGATAGTTTAGAGCGATTAGTTATGTCAAATCTAATTGTTGGTAATTCAATTTTGACTTCCAATAGCTTCCCAATGTGTGGAGAGTCGGATTTGAAAACGCTTGTGGCTATGCTTATCATGGATAGGTTAGACATTGGTGGGAGTTTTGCAGAGTTTCATCCAATAGATTTTAATGAAGATTTCGTTCTTGTGGGTCATGATGGTCCGCATAATCTTTCCATTGCTGAAGGTAGACCTTTGCTTAGAAGCCTAAAAAAATATCACGGAAAACCTGGAAATGGAGCTGGTGTTGAATTTAAAATAAAAGAGGGTCCCATTACCATGCTTTCCATTAATTCAACTTTTGATGGAAAGTTTAAATTCATTTTAGCTGAAGGACAATCCGTAAAAGGTCCAATCCCACCGACAGGTAACACAAATACACGTGGTTGTTTTAAACCTGATGTTCGTACATTTTTATACAAATGGATGGAGCAAGGACCTACACATCATTTTGCATTAGGCATTGGCCATCACGCTCAAAGTATTCAGAAAATTGCTAAGTATCTCAATATAGAATCAATCATAGTAACTAATTATTAAAAAAAAACTGAAAACCTCTAAATAACTATTAAACATGAAAAATGGAATTTTTAAACAAAAAAAATGCCTGCATATGCTAAAAAGCATATTTTTCCAAATGCTATTTATTTTAAGCATTTTCTTTAATTTAAATGCTTCTGACCACATTTCGATTTCAAAACTAAGTGGATCGGCTTTAACTGTAAATGGATTTATTAAAGATGAAAAAGGAGAAGGGATTCCCGGTGTAAGTGTCTTGGAAAAAGGCACTAATAACGGAGTGATTTCAGCGACCGATGGAAGCTTTAAAATTAATGTTTCTTCGACTTTATCTATTCTTATCTTTTCTTCGGTAGGATATTTACCTCAAGAAATAGTAATTAATAAAAAAACCTCTTTTGACGTTTTCATGAAACCCGATATAACAACCTTAAATGAGGTAGTGGTCGTTGGTTACGGAACTCAGCGTAAAAAAGACCTTACAGGATCTATTGCTCAAGTAAATATGACCGATATAATTAGGCCATCTACAGCAGGGTTTGATCAAATGCTTCAAGGTAGGGTTGCAGGTGTACAGATTTCTCAAACAACTGGATCTCCTGGAGGAAATGTTAATATTTTAATTCGTGGTGTAAGCTCAATTACCGGTGGTAATCAACCTCTATTTGTTATTGATGGTTTTCCTATTAGTGAAAGTTCAAGTTCTGACTTTTCTTCCTATGGTGGCAATCTATATACCTCCGGTGGAATTGCTTCAAATACAGCATCGCGATTTAACCCATTAAATACGATAAATCCATCTGATATTGAATCAATTGAAGTGCTAAAAGATGCTTCGGCAACG
>JABMMK010000321.1 GCA_013205605.1 Cytophagales bacterium
AAATTTTCAAAGGAGTGGTTGGAGCAAAGAGATCAATCTAAACCCTTTTTTATGGTGGTCGGCCACAAGGCCACGCATCGCGAATGGTTTCCGGACATACAGGATTTAGGTTCCTATGATAATGTGACTTTCCCGATTCCGGATAATTTTTACGACACCTATGAAGGAAGGCCTGCTGCGCGCGACCAAGATATGACGGTAGACAAAACGATGGTATTGGGCTCGGATTTGAAGGTAAATGCCAACTTCAACAACCCGACTTATAAGCGTTTTACGCCTGCACAAAAAGCTGCTTTTTATGAGTACTATCAAAATAAAGTTACCAAGGAATTCGAGGAGAAGCATTTGACGGGTAAGGCATTAGTGGAATGGAAATTCCAACGATATATGCGTGATTATTTGTCAACAGCCCGTTCGTTGGACCGTAATATTGGCGAGCTTTTGGATTATTTAGACCAAACAGGTTTGTCAAAAAATACCGTGGTGATTTACGCTTCTGATCAAGGTTTTTATTTGGGAGAACACGGTTGGTTCGATAAGCGTTTCATCTACGAAGAGTCCTTAAAGACTCCTTTCGTGATTAAATATCCAGGTAAAATTAAGCCAGGGACTAAAGTCCAACAAGTCGTTTCGAATGTCGATTGGGCCCCTACCGTTTTAGATATTGCTGGGGTAAAACCCACCGAAGGAATGCAAGGAAAATCTTTTTATCCCTTGCTCGAAAACCCTAAAAAATCATGGGATAATAAATCCTATTATCACTATTATGAATATCCTCAACCACATCGTGTGGCTCCGCATTTTGGTTTGCGTACAGACCAATATACCTTGGCCAAATTTTATGGCCCTCAAGATTCATGGGAATTATATGACATCAAAAAGGATCCTAAAAACATGAAGAATTTATATGGCGACAAAGCTTACGCTGGAGTCATCAAGAAATTGAAGTCGGAGCTCAAGGCAAAAATGATTGAATATAAGGATACTGACGCTTTAGAATTGTTTAATAAAGACGATAAATAAGGATGAAGACTGGATTATTATTGATTTTGTTTAACGGGCTTTTCTTTGGAATATCGGTTAATGCAGCTCCCCAACCAAGCCTAGTTCGAGTGGAAAAAAATGGTACTTTCAGGCTCAGTGCTGAAAAAGGGAAGGCGATTGGCCCCGAAATAAAATACATGCCTGAGTGGCGAGCTTATGGTTGGTTTACGGCAGCAGACCGAGTAGAGTGGCAGGTCCAAGTAATAGAAACGGGTATGTATGAGGTAAGTATCGATTATTCAGTGGATAATTTAGAGGCGGGGAAGCAATTTATCTTGTTTACTTCTTCGGCAAATTTGAAAGGAATTGTAGCCCGGAGCGGTTCTTGGGAGACGTATAAATTAGCAAAGGTGGGAACGATTAAATTAAATAAAGGAGTACAAAAAATCACCTTTAAGTCTCAAACGAAATTTGCCAAAGGAGCAATTTTGGATTTAAGGGAGGTCCAATTAGGCAAGGTCATTAAAAATTAAATAGCCTCGATATAATAAAAATTTTGAGCAGACCATTTTTTTTACTTCCTTTCCACTTCAATTGTTTTTTAATTTTAAATAGATACTACGATGGCCAAAGGGATGAATTCAAAAAAATCCGAAAAGAAGGAGGCAACTAAAACTCCTAAGGAAAAGAAAGAGGAAAAAAGAGACAAAAAAAGTAAGTCGAATTACCAATAAGCCCTTCTTGGGCTTATTTTCTCTCCAATAGTAAAAAAGTGAAAGTCTGAAAATCAAAAAAAAATAGTTAAAAAAAACTATACCTCTAATAGTGAAACAAAAAATTTACATTGATACTTCAGTTTTTGGAGGGTATTTTGATGAGGAATTTTCCAATCAAACTATTCCATTGTTTGAAAGGATAAAAAATGAGGAGTTTATTTTACTTTATTCGTCAGTTACTCAAGGTGAATTAGAAAATGCCCCAAATTATGTAAAAGAATTAGTTAATACTTTAAAAGTTAATTATACTGAGTATATTGATTTATCTGAAGATGCGATTGATTTGGCAAATGAATATATTTCGGAAAAAGTTGTTGGATTAACGAGTTATGCGGATTGTCTTCATATTGCTCTTGCCACAATTAATCGTGCGGACTATCTGGTAAGTTGGAACTTTAAACACATTGTAAACATTCAAAGAATAATTGGTTGCAATGCGATTAATATTAAAAATGGCTATAAACAATTAGAAATTCGTTCACCGCGAGAATTCCAAAAATATGAAGACTACTGAAAAGACATTTGATTCGGTTGATTACATGCGCCAACAAAGAGATAAGCTTTCATTAAAGTTGGGGAAGATGAGTAAAGACGAATTAATTGAATATTTTAGAAACATTAAAAAACAAGTAAAAATAAGACCAAGTGCTAATTAAAGATTTCCGCATATTTTAAATAAACTTCACTCTTAGATTATTGTAATGAGAGAATTAAACACCTGAATCATGCTTAATTGACTCTAAAACTATACGGAATCGTATAGGAGCTTAAAATTCCATCGCTCGATTTTACGGACCAATAATAGACCGTACCTGGTATAACGTTAACCCAAAGGTTGGAGCTAGTAGTTGCGCTGGGAGCTACGAGTCTGTTCAATACTTTGGTTTGATCAGTATCTATATAAATTTCATAACTCAAAACTTTGCTGTCCGGATCTGCACCTGACCAAATAAGATTGACTTTTCCGGCGTTGGGTGTAACACTTGCGCCACTGACTGGGGCAATGATCAAAGCTGGAAAAGGGGCAAAGGTGGATGCACCATCACCGGCTAGGTAAAATTTCCAAACATCACTACTGGCCGTTTCTTTGGATTTGTTGGATTTGGAAATGACTTGCCAACGGTATGGCGTGCCCCTCAATAGTGTTACGGTAGCTTTGTTATCACTATTGACAGATTTTGTCGTATTGGTTAAGGTGTTTAAATTGGTGACCACCAAATCGTAAATTTCTGTATCTTTTGCGGCGGCCCATGAAAATTCAACATCGGCGGTTGTGAAATATGTATTCTTCCCTTCATAACAAACGGTGTTATTGGCCGGTAAGGTAAGTGCGGCGGCTGTTGGCGGGGGAACAACTACTACTGCTGGCGTGATGGTTTCGCTACCTTTTGAGCAGGCAAATATCAATAAGCTGATCCATAAAATTCCTAGGTATTTCATAGCTTAATTATTTTTAGCGTTTGATCTACGGTTTCCCCTTGGATCCGAATTAAATAAAGACCCGGA
>JABMMK010000322.1 GCA_013205605.1 Cytophagales bacterium
CTTGTAAATACCAAAGCCGTTTTAATGCTTTCATCTTGTAGGATGGTTAGCAATAGGGCATTTTTATTTCCTTTGTCCACAAAATAAACCGATTGATTTATGATGTCAACCGTCGACGAGACAGGAGTAACTGAAACTTCAGCTGGATTATGCAAAATAGTGCTGGCCAATTTTACAATTTCAGGAGGCATGGTGGCCGAGAAAAATAAGGATTGACGCTTGCGAGGCAAAACGGCTAATAACTTTTTGACATCATGGATAAAACCCATGTCAAGCATACGATCGGCCTCATCAAGCACAAAATATTCGACATCCTGTAAACTTAAATGCTTTTGATTCATCAGGTCCAATAATCGGCCTGGCGTTGCTATAACAACATCTACCCCATTGCGTAAGGCAGAAACTTGGGGACTTTGACCTACACCGCCAAAAATAACGGTACATTTTAAATTTGTATGTCGGGCATAGGCATTAAAGCTTTCGCCGATTTGTATGGCAAGTTCCCGTGTGGGGGTAACAATTAAACCTTTTACTGTCCTGCGGACACCTTGAGGTCTATTTGACAATAATCTTTGTATAATCGGTAAAGTAAATGCGGCTGTCTTTCCAGTTCCTGTTTGTGCACAGCCCAACAAATCCGCTCCTTTAAGAACAATGGGGATGGCTTGTGCCTGGATGGGTGTGGGTATACTATATCCCTCTTCTTTGAGCGCCCTTAAAATTGGCTCAATGAGGCTTAATGATTCAAATGTCATAAATTTTATAAGAATGTGTGCTATGAGAAATAAAACATCATCCTCATAATTTTCACAAAGATAGCGCTTTAATTTTTGCTAATCGAATACATGTGATTTAAGCCATTTGAATCGTTTGAATATTGACATAAATGGAAACACCCATAGCGCCCAATATGATTACCCATATCCACCATTGGTTAAATCCTTGGCTTTCGTCAAAAAGTATTTGCTCCTTTTTCATATATAAAAAATGGGTTATTCAACTTAATGCTAAATAACCCATTGTATTTCTAAAGATTGATTACCAAAAATAGGTATACACCAAAGTTAAAAACAAGCAAATCACCACGGTTCCAAAAATGAAGGTTGGCGATAACTTGAACATTTTTGCGTCGATCTCCAATCCTTGTGGATTATTTTTGCTTTCAGGATCTGATAAGGTAATGACCACCATCGAAACAATACAGAATATAAATACCCAACCCATACGGTCCATAAATGGAATCATCATGGTCCCTGTTTCATCAGCAAAAGCGGTATAAAAAATCGTATCACTTAATCCAGTCCACGTAGGGATAAATTTGGTGATAATAGAAAAAGTTACTCCCCCTAAAAGTGCAAATAAAGCAGCCTTTGACGTGGTTCTCTTCCAAAAGAAACCCATGGTAAACAATGCGAAAATACCCGGAGATACATATCCGGTATACTCTTGAATAAACTCAAAACCACCTTTTTTATCGATGCCCATTAAAGGGGCAATCACCACAGCAGCAACCATCGACGCAACTACGGCAATTCGACCGATCCGAACTAGAGTTTCCTCATTTGCCGTTGGGTTCAAGTATTTCTTGTAAATATCGAGGGTAAAAATGGTTGAAATGGAATTTGCTTTTCCAGCCATTGATGCAACTACCGCAGCAGTTAATGCCGCAAATGACAATCCCTTAAGGCCTGTTGGCAATAAATTCAATAACACCGGATACGCGCTATCTTGGTTTAAAACTCCATCCTTTAACATTTCCGTTTGGAACATGCCATCCTTGTATAATAAATAGGCGGCAATACCCGGTAAGACAACGATGATAGGCATCATTAATTTCAAAAAGGCTGCAAATAGAATTCCATTGCGAGCCGTATTTAAATCAGCACCCAACGCCCTTTGTGTAATGTATTGATTACATCCCCAATAATTCAAATTGATAATCCACATACCACCCACCAATACCGCCAAACCGGGTAAGCTTGGATAATTTGGATTTAACAATTTGCCATCGGGACCTAAATCCTTATTTAAAATCATGTGAAAATGCTCGGGAGCTCTGTTCAACAAATGGCCTATTCCGTCAAATACACCTGAGCCACCAAAGCGATCTGTCACCATGGTCAAGGCCAAATAAGAAGTAGCCAAGCCACCCAACACCAAGAAAAACACTTGGATTACATCGGTATACCCAATCACTTTCATCCCCCCTAAGGTGATAATGATCGCAAAAACCGACATTCCAATCATACACACGGTTACGTCAATGCCTGAAATGGTGGTGATAGCCAAAGCCCCTAAATATAAAATCGACGTAAGGTTAACTGCAATATAGAGCATCAACCAAAAAATGGCCATGATTAAACTCACGGTAGGACTATACCGCTGCGCCAAGAATTGAGGCATCGTGAAAATCTTATTTTTCAAATAAATAGGCATAAAGAAAATAGCCACAATCAGTAAAGTAGCTGCGGCCATCCATTCATACGTGGCGATTGCCAAACCTAGTCGGAAGCCATTCCCGGACATACCTATAAACTGTTCAGCTGAAATATTGGATGCAATCAAAGAAGCGCCAATCGCCCACCAAGTCAATGAACCCTCGGCCAAGAAAAAATCGTTTGACGTTGTAATTAAAGCTTGTTTTCGTTGATAAATCCAGTATCCATAGCCTGACACCACAACGAAATAAAATAAAAATACGAGGTAATCTAATGTTTGTAAACCTTGGGATTGCATAAAATTTTTGGTTAAATAGAGAGTCTTATGAATGCTAATTTAGAGGAATAGTCACTAAAATAAAAGTTTTGTGAATTTTTATGGAGAAAATGATATTTATTCAATGAGTTCAGGTTTGACCAAAACGACTTCTTCCTCTCGGTCAACAATCATTTGGCCTGCCAACAAGTCTTTCGTTTTTCGCACATATTTTTTGGGAGTAACAATTACCGGACATAATGAGTCAGATTGTCTTTTTGAAAAATAAGCAGCTAATCCCGCGGCTTTTTCAACCACATATTTCGGAACCACTTTTTGATTAGGATTTCGAATGATGACATGTGAACCTGCCACATCGCGTGCATGCAGCCAAAGGTCAAATTTTTTCGCATATTTAAGGGTCAATAAATCATTATTTTTCGCACTTTTTCCAACCCAAATAACCCAACCATCAACCTCGAATTGCTTAAAAGGTATCTCATTTCCTTCCACCTCTGTCTTTTTGGTTTGCGTTAAAATAGCTGCAAAAGATTTTAATGCTTTTCGAGTTTCAGCGATTTCTACAGCTGCAATTTGCTCCTGAATGTGGATGATTTCTTGGCTTTTTTTGTCCACATTGGATTGCCAATAAGCCACCTCTTTACTATAATTTTTAGATTTTCGATAATAGTTTTCAGCATTCTGAGCGGCCGAAAGCGTTGCATTCAATTTTATTTTAATGGGTTGATTTCGGTAAAAATCGTCCAAAATAACTTGAGAAATATTCGCAGGTATTGCATGCAAATTAGCCATCAAAATATTGCCAATTTCCTCATACGGAACATTCGAATCTCGAAGGAATTTTTGGCGATTTAAATCATCCAAGTAGTTTTGAGTCTTGGTCAATTTTCGATCTAAGGCCGCTAAAATCAAATTTTTCTCCTTCTTAAATTCGCCAATAGAAAAATGAAAGCTATAAAGTTTGTTTAAGGCTTCCATGGGATCGGTCGACTTATACAAAAACTCTTCTAGCGGAAATAAGGTCAAATAAACCCCCTTTTCAGACTCGGCAATAAAAAATGATGGTTGGCCTAAAACATCAAGCATCTGCTCGATTAGCAGCCAGCGATCCGGAGCCATTAATTCCTCAAATCCATTCCGAAGTAAATACGCTAAACCCTCTTTCCCTAAGGTTGGAAACAAAGAAAATACGTCACAATCATTCTTCACGAAAGCCTGATAATCTTGCTGAATGTGGCGATTAATCTGTTTGAGATCAATCGATTGGTCATTTTTCAACCTACCTTGAAATTGAGACTGATAGGTCGAATCGCGAAATAAAATCAAGTTAGACCGATTGCCAAAAAGTTTAAACACCAAAACAAAATCACCTAATAAATGAATCGAAAAAGCACGCTCGTTCTCAAACATTTCTACCGCTTGTACTTCGGCCAACAATAATTCTGAAAATAAATCGACCGAATTTCGGCCCGCACGATGAAATTGATCCGGAAATTGGAGAATTGAAAATTGCGAACCCAACACACATTTTATCCAAAAATCTTCCCCATTTTGTCGCTCAAAGCCCAAAACTAATTCATCCTTTTCTTGCGAAAAACATTGCTTCAACCGCGCATACATTAACGCTTGCCTCAATTGAACCACCAATTTTTGCAGAAAAAAATAATTATTATGCATGTAATGATTAAATTTAGGTCTATGATCGATCCCCCTAATTCCTATTTGTCAATCAAACAAGCCTTGGATGGAATTTACAAAGATAAAGGAAGTAAGTTCATCGCTAAGGCCTTTCCTGTGAAAGATTTAGAAGAAATAAAAAATTTAGTAGGCATTTTAAAATCTGAGCACCCTAATGCTAGACATGTCTGTTACGCGTATCGATTGGGTTTTACCCCTGAGGAAACGCGGTCTAATGATGATGGTGAACCAGCCGGAAGTGCAGGTAAACCGATACAAAATAACCTCTTTTCGGCCAACTTACATTTCATTTTAGTGGCAGTTGTTCGATACTTTGGGGGAACTTTATTAGGTGTCCCTGGTTTAATTCATGCTTATAAAGAAGCTAGTGTTGATGCCTTAAAACAGGCTGAAATAGTGACCATAGAGCCTGAAATCAATCAAAAAATAACCTTTAAGTACGAACAATTAAATGAGTTCATGAAAATAACTAAGAAACAACCGATTAAAATTGTACACACAAAGATCGACAACCTTTGTATATTTGACATTTCATATCCTATTCGAGTCCAACAGGAGGTTGGCGTTGCTCTAGAAATATTAAAAATTTAATCTTATGAATTATTTTAAAATTTATTTAACCCCTCAAGGAATTCAAATTCAAGATCAAGAAGGGAAATGTGTCCAAGCAAAAGAAGCTAATTGGGATTTATTCATTAATCAAAAGAATCTTTTTGAGGTATGTAAATCAGAAATGAGAAGCTCAGACCAGGCCATTTCACAAATTTCTAATCCGAAATGTCCGATAGGCCAACAAGAAATTTGGGCTGCGGGGGTGACCTATTTGCGCAGTAAAGTCGCTCGAATGGAAGAATCGAAGGAATCAGGAGGAGATACTTTTTATGATAAGGTGTATTCAGCAGAACGTCCCGAGATATTCTATAAGGGCAATAAATTAAGGTCGGTGGGTCCAGGAGGAAAAGTGAAAATCAGAAAAGATTCTAAATGGAATGTACCTGAACCTGAATTAACCCTTTTCATTAATTCGCACGGAGAATTAGCAGGATATAGCATTGGTAACGATATGAGCTCTCGAGATATTGAAGGCGAAAATCCATTATACCTACCACAAGCAAAAGTTTATGACGGAGCGGCAGGTTTGGGACCCTGTATTTTAGTTACAGATAAACCCTTGGACCCAGCAACAGTCATCAATATGGAAATTTTCAGAGACGGAAATCAAGTATTTCAAGGGGATACACAAATTTCCCAAATGAAAAGAACGCATTCTGAATTAGTTCATTATTTAACGATGGAATTGAGTTTTCCATACGGAACATTTTTAATGACGGGCACATGTGTCGTTCCTGACCCTCCTTTTACCTTGCAATCAGGCGATGAAATTCTTATTACCATTGAACCCATTGGTACCCTAAAAAATATTGTTTTATAATGGAATTGACTGGAAAACAAATGATAGGATTCTCGAATTCCCAAAAGGGTTCTCGGGAATTTCATGGATTAAATGCCTCTACTGGAGAAGTGGTGGGGCCAACCTTTTATGAAGCAACGACCGATGAAGTTGACGCAGCTTTAACATTAGCCAAATCTGCCTTCTCAAAATACAGGAAAATTTCCGACTTAGATCGAGCCCAATTTTTAATGGCTATTATCGACGAAATCAATGCCATAGGCGATGATTTAATTAAAACTGCCTGTGCAGAATCCGGTTTGCCTGAGGCAAGAATCACGGGAGAAAGAGGTAGAACGACGGGACAAATAAAAGCCTTCGCAGATTTTATTTCAAATGATCAATGGCGTAAAGAAATTCACGACCCTGCCCTTCCAGACCGACAACCCTTACCGAAACCCGATTTATTTCAAAAGCAAATACCATTGGGCCCAAGCGTTATTTTTGGGGCAAGTAATTTCCCATTAGCATTTTCCGTAGCTGGCGGAGATACCATGTCGGCCCTAGCCGCTGGTTGCCCTGTCGTATTTAAAGCACACCCAGCCCACCCAAATACCTGTGAATTAATAGGCACCGCTATTCAAAAAGCAGCCAAAAAAACACACATGCCTGAAGGTGTATTTTCAATGGTTCACGCGACGAGCCACGAAATAGGTAGTTATTTAGTCACTCATCCCATCACGCAGGCCGTAGGCTTTACAGGTTCATACCGCGGGGGAAAAGCATTATTTGATTTAGCTGTTCGCAGGCCCCAGCCCATCCCAGTATATGCTGAAATGGGTAGCATTAATCCTGTCGTGTTACTTTCAGAAAAAATAAAAATTTCTGGTGAGGCATTGGCCGAAGGACTAAGCCAATCTGTTTGCATGGGCGTAGGACAATTTTGTACTAATCCGGGTCTTTTAATCCTTTTAAAGTCAGATGAGGGTTTTCTTGATCTTGTGGCAAGCCGATTAAACACGATGCCTTTGGGGACCTTTTTGACGAAAGGGATCAAAGAAGCATATGCCAATGAAGCGAAGTCATTAGCGAATCATACAGGTGTTCAGCAATTAACATCGGCCGATTTACCCTCTCCTGCCCTATTTAAAACAAGTGCAAAAGAAGCTATGAATCATCTTGAGGTATTGGAAGAAGTTTTTGGGCCAAGTACCTTAGCGATTGTCGCTGAAGATATGGAGGAAATGATTGCGTTTATAGATTCAATCCCGGGCCAATTGACCGCTACGGTTCAAGGAGAATTAAGTGAATTAAAAAAATCAGGTGATTTAATCGAGGCCTTGACTCAAAAAGTAGGCCGTATTTTATTAAATGGTTTTCCAACTGGAGTAGAAGTTTCTGGCGCTATGGTTCATGGAGGTCCATTCCCTTCGACGACTGATTCTGGGTCAACTTCCGTAGGAACACAAGCCATTTATCGATTCACTAGACCCGTTTGTTTTCAGAATTTTTCAAGTGAAATGATTCCTTAATTTACGGTGATTTTATCATTGAAAAAGCCAGCTTATCAGCTGGCTTTTTTGTTTGAAAATGTCCCGTCCTAAAA
>JABMMK010000323.1 GCA_013205605.1 Cytophagales bacterium
CCCTTTTAAGTGCTTAATAAGATTAGCATTTCCATTACCTCCAGTAAAAACAACGACGTTCATAATAAACTAGATAAGTTTCAAAGTTAATGGATTTTACTCAAATGAGATTTGATAAAAATATATTTTGGGTTACTATTATAAAATAATTTAGTGATTTGGTGTAAATTGCGAAATATTTATAGGAAAGCCTTATTACCTGAGATGCAAAAAATTATATCACTTTTATTTTTTAGTTTATTTTTATTAGGTAAAACTTCCGCTCAGACATTTGACACATTTGTTTTCAATAAATTACCGCAAAATTTTCAATTATATCCCAGAGAGTCTACGAATTTAGCCGATATTTCGGTAGAAGGAGTGGCAAAATCTGCCGAATTTACCGCCGTTTCCATTCGGGTTTTACGAAACAATGCTATCAATAAATACCAAAAAACAGCCTTAACATTTAGCGGTTCTTCTGCTAAATTTTCCTCTAAATTTCAAATACCCGCAGAATTAGCAGAATATGATTTTGAGGTTTATGGCTTCAAAGGAAAAGATTCTAGCTTGGTGGTCAAGAGAAAGAATGTGGTGGCCGGTGATGTGTTTTACGTAACGGGGCAATCCAATGCATGGATTGGTCCGATTGACGATTTGGTTTATCAGGGTGAGTGGGTTAGGTCATTTGGGTTAGTGCAAGGGGGCGACAATTATGGACCATATAATTTATCAGATACATTATGGTCATTACCAGTAGGAAGAGCCCGCATTGGCCCCTGGGCAGCAGAAATTGGCAGACTACTTTGTGAGTCCGAAAAAGTCCCTATTTCCATTATAAATTCGGCAGCAGGTGGGTCAGACATAGATTGGCATTCCATTTTAGATGGAAATTTTTCAGCTCCTGATGGCGGAAATATTATGCTTTACAAAGCAATAAAATCGGGTACAATAAAATACGCTAAAGGATTAATATTTAGACAAGGAGAGTCTGAAGCGGCAGCAGCTAGTGGGCCAAAATATGAGTGGGGAGTGAAATTTGAAAACTTAAAGCAAAAGTATAAAAAGTACTTTCCATCATTTCAATATTTATTTGCTGCACAAAATAATATATTAGAGTATAATTATCCCCAGGCAGCTTTATTAAGGGAGGACCTAAGAAAACAACAACAAAATGATCCTTTTGTAAGAGCCTTTGCTACAGCAGGATTACCAGGATTTGATCGTTTACATTATAGTAATTTTGGATATAGATATTCTGCAAATGAAATTTTTAGAATTATATCAAAGGATGTTTATAAACGGAATTTTACAAATGAAGTATATAGTCCGAGTATTCAAAGAGTATATTTTCTTTCACCTAAAGAGCAAAATAAGTTAGTTTTAGAATTTGATGAGGGGCAAAGTCTTGTTTTGCCTAGTGATACAACCGTTAAAGATACGAATGGCAATTCTCATATCTCGGCAATAAAAGATCAATTTTTTTGGGATAAAACAAACTCTATAAGTTTAGCAAATTATATATTAAAAATTGAAGTTTTAAATAAAAATAAAGTTCTAATAACATTTAAAGGCGATTTTGAAGGTTTTATAGGATATATGCCCGACTATCATAGAGGTTTTGTAACTGCTAAAAGTGAATATCCTTTTCCTGGTCCATTCATCAAAAATTCATTGGGTATGCGAGCTTTAGGATTCTCTTATTTCCCCGTTGAATCCGAAAGCGTTGCCCCCGTATTTAACTTTTATCCAAATCCGTCAAGAGATAAAATTAAAATTGATTGGCAAACATATACAAGTGGCAAATTAACTATTTATGATATGAGTGGCCATATATATTTTGAAGAGGATTTTACAGGACTACGTACTAAGTTGATAGACGTCTCTCAATTCCCCAATGCAAACTATTTTGTAACTTTTACTACAATATTAGGTAACTATTCCAGTAAGCGCCTAGTTATTATCAAATAATATTCGCCACGTCATCGATGTAATAGCAATGCGGATGATTTTGCATCCCTATTTTAGGATAATATGTCTCCGCTGCAGGCGCGGCCAATAAAATCAATTTCGCCCTAGGAATATTTATTTTTAACATTTTAATTAATTCCTTTCCGATCCCCTGATGCTGATATTTTTCATCGACCGCCAAATCCGCAAGGTAAGTCGTATACACAAAATCAGTCATCGCGCGCGCCAGTCCTACCAATTGCCCATTTTCATAAGCCCCAATGTAATAATTCGCATGTGCCAACATACTCTCCATCGCCTCTAAATCCGCCAAAGGTCTTCTCAATCCCAACGTAGACTTATGTAAAATATCAATCAAATCGTGAACAGAAATAGTAGGGTTAACC
>JABMMK010000324.1 GCA_013205605.1 Cytophagales bacterium
TGTATGGAAGACATCCGAGTATTTTGTTCCTCATTTAAGCCCTTATTTTTAAGAAAATAACGTTCAATCGGACTTATGATAAGTGTTAAAGGAGTCCTCAGTTCATGAGAAATATTAGTGAAAAAATGCGTTTTTACTTGCTCTAACTCTTGAATACGCTCTTTCTCAATTTCTTTTAATCGAATATCCGTTTTGAATGCTTCTCGGATCTTAATTTCTCGGATAAATCCATAAACAACGGCTGAAGCAGAAAGGAAATAGATCACAAAAGCCCACCAGGTGCGGTACCAGGGAGGTAAAACAGTGATTTTTAACTCAAATGGTTTTTCTGCCCAGATACCATCCGAGTTAGTAGCTTTAACTTTAAACGTGTAATCTCCAGGACTTAAATTGGTGTAAGAAGCTGACCTTTGGGTCCCCACATAATTCCAATCTTTTTCAAATCCATCTAAATAATAAGCATAACGGTTATTTTTGGGTCTTTGATACTCCAAAGCAACAAAGTCAAAGCTAAACACCGATTGTCCAGGCTGAAGCGTTAAATGCTTGGTAAATAAAATGTCTTCGCTTAAAGGAGAATTTTCTGCTCCCACTTGCACCGGCTTATTAAAGATTTTTAAATTGGTAATGTAGACATTGGGAACATCCGATCGGGAACGCAAACTATCTGATTTGATGTAGTTCAACCCATTAATTCCTCCAAAAAACAACCAATCTTGGCTATTTTTATCAAAAGCATTAATCAAAAACTCCTTTCCTTGAAGACCATCTACATCATCGAAATTAATGCATTTGAAAGTCTGAGGGTCCATTTTAGAAATTCCTCCATTGGTTGTCAACCATAAATTTCCTTTTCTATCTTCTACCATTCCCCTCAAGGTATTGCTGACTAAACCATCAGCCACGGTAAAGATCTTAAACACATTTCCAGGTCCTTGATATAAATGCAATCCTCCCCCATTGGTCAGGACCCAAATTCGATTTTTTCGATCTTGGTGAATATACGTAACATGGTTATACCTTAAAGAAGAAGTAGAAATTCCCTTTTCCCAATGATCAATTTTCTTTGTTTTAAAATCGTATACATACAAACCACTCGCCGTGGTGCCAATCCATAAACGACTATTCCCTTCCATCATCAAAGTAGAGATCGTTTTATTTTCAAACAATTTCCTATTTAATTCACTATAAGGAATTTCATATTTTTTAGAAATCAAATCAAAGGCCATTAAACCATTTCCCACGGTTCCAAGCAATAACTTTTGCCCAGCATTAAGGATACTTGAGAATTTAATGGTCGCGGTGACGTTTGATACTATTCCTTTTGGCATTGGGTAAGAAATCATTTTTCGATTAGCATCCATATTGAAAAGGCCTTTTCCCCAAACACCAATCCATAAAGTTCCTTGTGAATCAGTCTCCAATAAATTAACATCAAAAATATCGGGTGAATTAAGCCGATTGATATCTGCATTATTAACCAAATGTTCCACTAATCCCGATTTATAATTCAAATAGGATAAACCTACATTACTTCCTATCCAAACTCCTTGATCTGCATTTGCCCGAAGCGCGGTGACTTTATTACTTGGTAATCCTAAAAAGGTATTGGGTTTATATCTCAATAAAGAAAAACGAGATTTTTGGTGAAAATCAATATTTAAACCTGCTTCCCAAGTCCCAATCCACGTATTTAGATTTGAATCTGTAAATAAACTAGTCACTGAATAAGAGCTAATACCAAATTCAGGATCTGGATTAGACACCACTTGGCGAAATTTTGAAAAATTCTCTCCCTCACAAATGTAAATGCCATTATCCGTTCCGATCCAAATATTGTTAGAACCATCCCTACTGATACTGGTCACTATATTTTGACGAGAAGAAAGGGAAGACCGATTGTAAAATACAGAAGCGAATTTTTGATTTTGATGATCAAAGCGAAATAATCCTCGGCCTTCTGTGCCGACTAATATATCCCCATTTTTAGCTTCCAATAAAGCTCGAATACGAAATTCGTTGGCCGGCCCCTTTTGGCCAAAATTAAATGGCAAATAGGAACGGTTGCCCAATACCGAAATTAAATAACCTGTTCTTGTACCAATCCAAAGCGATCCAGAAGAATGCCTAAAAAACCGAACTGCATCTTTAATCAATGGAGTTTCGAAATCAGATTCCGATTTTATGATGACATTCTTTTTCGAATCTAGGGTCATAAAACCCTTGCCCACAACAGCAACACAAATTTTATGTTTCCCTAAATTCACGATCGATGGAATAATGACCGATGAAATATCTTCCCCTGAAGGTCCGCGCGTGAATCGAATCACCGAACCTGTTTTTAAATTAATTTTATTTAATCCTGCATTTCTCGTTCCAACCCACAAATTACCTTCATCATCTTCACAAACTGTGGATATATCACTACCACTTAACGTCTTGTTGTCATTAGGATCATTTCTAAATACCGTAAACGAATATCCATCATAGCGATTTAAGCCATCCGCGGTAGCAAACCACAAAAAACCGTTTTTGTCCTGAATGATTTTATTGATGGTATTTTGAGATAAACCTGAAGCCGTGGTTAATCTTTCATAGCGCGTCGACTTTTGAGCCCATAGATATTGAGGGTCAAAAATTAATAAGCTAAGAAACAATAATGCGGATCGAATCAACAAAATAAACGGCCTTAAAATAAAAGTCTAAAATTAGAAAATTTAAAGGAAATTAATTCGAATTTAAAGTTTACTCACAAGAAACAGGAAAATACAA
>JABMMK010000027.1 GCA_013205605.1 Cytophagales bacterium
AGTTGTTTGTTGGCGACCAAGGAATGTCTAAAATTGCCCGCGTATTTTTAGAAAAAATAAACGGTCGATTCCAAGGTGCTTCATTCGAGTTTGTATCTGGATTTCGATCAGGGGTACTTCGGATGGCTTTTGGCTCTGATAAAAATCTATTTGTAGGTGGAACAAATCGCGGTTGGGGTTCCATTGGAAAAGAAGATTTTGGCCTAGAGCGCTTAGTCTACTCAGGAAAAACTCCTTTTGAAATGAAGGCAGTGCGAGCTATGCCCGACGGATTTGAAATTGAGTTTACCCTTCCGGTCAATAAAAAATTAGCCTCAGATGTAAACAACTATGACGTAAGCAGCTATATCTACAAATATCATCCTGTGTATGGAAGCCCGATGGTGAACCAAAAAGAAAATCCGGTTCGGGGTGCGCAAGTATCTGAAGATGGATTAAAGGTTCGGATTGTTGTGGACGGATTGAGAGAAGGTTACGTTCACACCATCAAACCTGAAGGAATCTTGTCTAATGGGGATGCAATACCTCTTTTGCATGGTTCTGCTTTTTATACTTTAAATTCAATACCGACAGGGCCTAAAGCCAATATTCCCTTAGTAACTCCTAAAACCAAAGCGGCCAAGGAGAAAATAGATGCGGGCAAAGAAGCGAATACCCCTGATAACCAAACTAAAGAAGCAGGTCCCAAAATCACGAAAACGCAAATCATTTCGGATAAGGAAGCGCAAGCACTTTTGACGAAACACACGTGCTTAGCTTGTCATAAAGTTAAAGAAAGAGCAGTGGGTCCAGCTTACACAGAAGTGGCGAAACGAAATTATACCAATGCTCAAATTGAAGCTTTAATCATTGCGCCTAAGCCATCGAATTGGCCTGATTATGCTACGCCGATGCCCCCGATGAGCCATGTTCCTAGAGCGGATGTTAAAAAACTAGCGGCTTGGATTAACGCACAGAAATAAAAAATGGATTAAGAAGAACGTGGAAATTTTCACGTTCTTCTTATTTTCTTAAATGATAGGCCTTAGGTTTTGTAAAGTTCCTTAAACCTACCTGTGAAAGCGTAGAGCCAAAACCCGAATGACCGCGACCACTCCAAGGCAAAGCGGCACTCACTCGATCACAACAATTCCAATATCCAGATCCTGCATTTATTTGTGCTAAAATGGCCTCAGCTCTTTGCTGGCCCGCCGAATAAACCCCAGCTGTCAGCCCATAGGACGTATCATTCATTAAAGCAACTGCCTCCGCATCATTTTCAACGCGCATAATGCCAATGATAGGACCAAAACTTTCTTCTCGCATCACCGCCATTTCATTGGTTACATTCACAAGCACCGTAGGTTCAAAATAATTGCCTTTTCGGTCTATACGCTTCCCTCCCACTAAAACCTGAGCTCCCTTTGCAACTGCATCAGCAACTTGGGATTCAAGAACATCTAATTGGGCCCTACGGCTTAACACGGTAATATATACGCCATCTTCCGTAGGCGATCCCATTTTCCACGAACGTACTTCCGCTACAAAAGCCTCCACAAATACATCATAAATGGCGGATTGTACATAAATACGCTCCACGGAACAGCAACTTTGCCCATTGTTATAAAAGGCGCCATCCGCAATTCCAGCTGCCGCTCCTGCCACATCCACCACATCATCCGCCACATACACGGGATCTTTCCCACCTAATTCCAAGATGCATGGAACCATTTTTTTGGACACATGCTCATAAATTTTTTGACCCGTTTGATAAGATCCCGTGAAATAATATCCGTCAAAAGGCATGTCCAATAAAGCCCTTCCTACTTCTCCCTCCCCGATGGCCAATTGGAATACATCCGCCGGAACCCCAGCCTCCACTAAATATTTACCTATCTGAAGGCCAGTTAATGTGGCATACTCAGAGGGCTTGTACATAACCGCATTTCCAGCCAATAAGGCGGGTACAAAAATATTGACACCGACATTATAGGGATAATTCCAAGCTGAGATATTGCAAATAATCCCCAAGGGTTCGTGGACAATTTTTTCAGTCATCTGGTCCGAAACTGACATGATCTCCTCCGACAAATATTGGGTCGCGTGCTGCGCCAACCATAAAGCCTTTCCCCCCGCCCCATTGATTTCATTTCTACTTTGCTGCAAAGGCTTACCCATTTCAGATGTTAAAATAGCTGCTAATTCTTCCATGTTTTCCTTGAGTAAGGACACAAATTTCTCCAAAATTTCCGCACGTTTTTGTATTGGAACGGCCGACCATTGCTTCGCTGATTTTTGCAATCTTTCAAATTTCAAAGCTAAAAAGGCTTTATCATCTTCTTGGATTGTGGTGATAATTTCTTCTGTGGCGGGATTGATAATATTCATACATTAATTTTTAAGCATGGCGTCAATAAAAGCGCTGCGTATATTTTGTGAAAAAGCTAGATTTGATGAAGGAATTTGTATGCGTTCAGGATGCCACTGAACCGCTAGTAAAAACGGTTTATTTGCATCTTTATATTCAATGGCCTCCACGACCCCATCTTCCGAAAAAGCCGAAACTTGAAGTCCATCCGCGATTTGGTCTAATCCTTGGTGATGAGCCGAATTCACAAAACCGTGTTGGACCCCTGCAATTTGCGCCAATAGCGTTCCCGCGCGCACCTCGATTTTATGTTCTCTATCGCCATCAGGTCCTTTGCGATGATTTGCAAAACCGTTTTCCTGTAGGTCCTGAATCAAATTTCCACCTAAAGCTATATTCACCAATTGGAGCCCACGGCAAATAGCTAAAACGGGTTTATTTTGTTGGCGCGCATATTCGAAAACCTGCATTTCAAAAAGATCTCTCGACTCATTAAACACCGTTGTATTCGGGTAATCTACTCTCGCATTTTGGTAAAAAGCCGGATGGACATCAATGCCCCCGGTCAAAACAAAACCGTCACAAGAATCAAAATCCTGTATGTTTTTTTCTGAATACGAAAGCTGTAAAACTTCCACCCCTTCGCCGGAAATCCAATTTGGATAATTTTGAAAATTGGTATCAGAAGTGGTAACTCCAATTCGTTTCATATCCTATAAAGCCTCAGCATACAAAGCTCTAAAATCCGCTTGAGATACAGGCTTCGGGTTATTCGGATGTGCAAAATCTGCAAAAGCCAATGCCGCCAAAGTATCTATATGTTCTTCCTTCACCTGAATTTCTCTTAGTCGATGAGGTATACCCACCTGTGAATTCAGGTCAAAAAGATATTGAACCACCGACTCACCTGTCTCCGACTTCAATCCTAATGCTTGCGCCATTCGAGCAAAACGATCCTCAAATCCCGCTATGTTAAACCGCATGCCATAAGGGATATTGACCGCATTGGCTAAACCATGGTGCGTGTCCAATAAAGAGGAAAGCGGATGAGCTAAAGAATGAACCACACCTAAGCCCTTTTGAAAAGCGATGGCGCCCATCATGGAGGCCAGCAACATTTTGGACCTGGCGTTTAAATCCGGCTGACGTACCGCATCCACTAAAGAATCAGCGACTAAACGCATTCCTTCTAAGGCGATTCCATCACACATCGGATGATAATTTTTGGCCAAATAAGCTTCCATATTATGGGTCAAAGCATCCATTCCCGTAGCTGCCGTAACAAATGCTGGCAATTCCATGGTCAAGAGCGGATCAGCAAAAACAATTTTCGCTAATAGCTTCGGGGAAAATAAAATCTTTTTTTGATGCGTTTCGTCATCCGCAATAATCGCCGATCTTCCTACTTCACTTCCCGTTCCAGAAGTTGTCGGAATCGTGATAAAATGGGGCACATCGTTGGTGACATAGACATCTCCACCAATCAAATCATCATAGACAAACAAATCCTCCCGATGATTTACTTGGAGTACAATCGCCCGGGCAACATCCAAAGCCGCCCCACCCCCAATTCCAATCAAACAATCGCGATGCGTGGCATCCCAAACAGCCGTTCCGGCATACACATCCGACTTAACCGGATTTTTATGTATGGCAGAAAATACTTCCACCGATACCCCAGCAGCTCGTAAATCGGCACAAATGTTTTTAAAAAACGGAAGTTCCGCAATCACAGGATCGGTGGCGATCAACGGTTTTGAGAAACCCTGATTTTTTAAATAGGGTGCTAATTCTTTTACGGCACCTGCCCCAAACCGAATGATGGTTGGAAAATTAAATTGTCTTACTTGATTAAAATCCATCTTAAATTATTTCAAAATATCGTCTTTTTTCCCAATCGCTCACTACTCGGCCATACTGCTGCCATTCCCATTCCCTAGAGGCCACAAAATGATTTACAAACTCCTCGCCAAATAATTCTTTGGCAATCGGCGATTGCTTCATTGCCTCCGTTGCCTTCTGCAAATTTCCTGGCAAACGCCCATGCGATTCATCGGCATAGCCATTACCCACCGTCGGTTCCTGCAAGGCTAATTGATGCTGGATGCCATACAAACCACTGGCCAAACAAGCGGCCATTGCTAAAAATGGATTTACATCTGAACCCACCACCCGGGTTTCTAGTCGGGTTGCTTTTTTACTCCCAGGCAAAGCGCGCAAAGCGACTGTTCGGTTATCCACGGCCCATGTTAAAGTGGTGGGAGCCCAAGCACCTTCCACTAATCGCTTATATGAATTGATGGTGGGGGCTAGCATAGGCAAGATAAAAGGTAGGCAGTGCAATTGGCCTGCAATATAATGCCGCATCGTTTGACTCATTCCCTGCGCATCTTTTTCGTCATAAAATAAATTTTTGGCCGCATCTTTATCCCAAAGACTTTGATGCACGTGACCACTGCAACCCGGCAAATTCTCATCCCATTTAGCCATAAAAGTGGCCATGATTCCCTGCTTGTAGGCCAACTCTTTCACGGAAGACTTAAACAAAACAGCGCGATCAGCCGCTTCCAAAATACCCGAATAAGCAATCGCCGCTTCATAAACTCCAGGACCCGTTTCGGTATGCAAACCTTCTAAAGGAATGCCAAAAGAACTTAAATCTGAAAATAAAGATTTGAAAAAATCGTTACGTAAAGTGCTTCTTAAAATGGAGTACCCAAACATCCCTGGGCTCAATGGCTTTAGGTTTTGGAAATTTTTATCGTTGACCGAAGCAGGTGTTTCTTCAAAATTAAACCACTCAAACTCTTGACTAAAGAATGGGGTAAATCCCGATTTTTGCGCTTGGCCAATCACCTTTTTCAATAGATTTCGAGGACAAACAGCCGCACTATTTTTGGGGGAATCGATTAATTCACAAAGGAAAAATGGGACATTATTTTCCCAGGGAATCATTCTAAAGGAAGATAAATCGACACGGGCTGGGGCGTCTGGGTAGCCAGAATGCCAACCGGTATACTGGGAATTTTCGTAGGCCACGTCCGCCATGTCCCAACCAAAAACCACGTTGCAAAATCCCATTTCAGATTGGACAACGGACAAAAACTTTTCCGTGCTGATGTATTTTCCACGTAAGACTCCGTCGATATCGACAATTGCGACTTTAACTCGTTGGTCTGGATGCTCCCGCACATAATCAAGAATTTGATTTTCAGTCATCATAAAACAGGTTTTTTTGGAACAAACAATTTAAACAGAAGGAAGCAAATTAGGATGATCCCTGCGTAAATAAAAAACAAATTTAAGTTATTGTAAGCGATTAAAAAGAAGGATCCACCAGAGATTATTAAGGCACAAATCGGGGTCCAAGGATACAAAGGCACGGAAAAAGGCCTGGGTAAAAGTGGTTCATTTTTTCGCAATCGAAGCAATGAAAGCATGGCAATAAAATAAAGCGTCAAGGCTCCCATCACTGAGATCGTAATAATTTCAGCTGTTTTATTGGTCAATAACGCCAGGATACCAATTCCCATATTGAACAAAAGGGCGTTGGTTGGCGTCAAAAATGTAGGGTGTAATTTTCCTAAAAATCGAGGAGCAAAACCTTTAAAACCAAACTCATAGGTGGATCTACCTGCCGCCAAAATCAATCCATGAAAAGAAGCGACTAAACCAAAAAGTCCCACGGTTAAAAGCAAATGAAATAACAAGGAATTAGCTCCCACGATTTGACCCATGGCCAAAGGAAGTGGAGAGTCAGAAGTTTCCCCTGATAGGCCATTTTTAAAAACAATCGCTTCCCAACCGCCTACGCCTATCGCAGCGACAAATACCAATACACATAAAATCACGAGGGTAAAAAGCGCTGAACCAAATCCACGTTGAATATCTTTTTGAGGATTTTTCGCCTCTTCGGCTACATTGGCCAAACCTTCGATGCCTAAGAAAAACCAAATGGCAAAGGGTAAAGCGGCAACTACGCCAAACCAACCATTTGGCCAAGCATTATGCTGCATATTAACCCATTTGAAATGTGGCAAAGTAACCCCCGCAAAAATTAAAATTTCCACCACGGCAATAATGGTAATCCATAATTCAAAAGTTGCCGCGGCTTTTACCCCATACATATTTAATGCGGTGAATATAAAATAGGCCGATAAGGAAATCCACAAAATAGGAATGTCTGGGAAAAATAAATTAAAATATGCACCAATCCCAAAGGCAATCGCAGGTGGTGCAAAAATAAATTCGATCATTTGGGCGATGCC
>JABMMK010000325.1 GCA_013205605.1 Cytophagales bacterium
GCAAATGCCGACAATAATTGCTTAGCCGTTTTTGAAGTAGAAGATTTAGGCAAATCAAAATCATTGGGATTCATTCCGGTGGGTTGGTACCCGACCCAAGTTAAAGTTGTCAATGGCACTGTTTACGTGGCCAATGGAAAAGGTTTTTCTTCTTTTGCCAATCCCAAAGGACCTAACCCAGTCGTTAAAGCACAAACCGTTACCTATCAAAAATCGGATAACAATCGGGCCGTACGAAATGAATATATCGGAGGATTAATGAAAGGGACCATGTCCATTTTTAAAGAGCCTTCAGCAGCTGATATGGCCATATTGTCAAAAGCTGTTTATCAAAATACACCCTACACCAAAGCTGGAGAACTAAACGCCAAAGGCGAAAAAGGGAATCCAATTCCGATGAAAGTTGGCGATAAATCACCCATCAAATATGTCTTTTATATTCTAAAAGAAAACAGGACGTATGATCAGGTTTTAGCAGATGTAAAAGGTGGAAATGGAGACACGACATTGTTACTGTTTGGCGAAAAATATACACCTAACCAACATAAACTTGTCAAGGATTTCGTTCTTTTAGATAATTTTTATGTGGATGGGGAAGTAAGTTCTGATGGGCATAATTGGTCTACATCAGCACATGCTACCGATTATTTAGAAAAAACCTGGCCTACTTCCTATGGCGGCCGCGGAGGAAATTATGATGGCGAGGGCAACCGAGAAATCGCCAATCCTAAAAATGGTTTTATCTGGGATTATTGCAAAAGAGCCGGAGTTAGCTACCGAACTTATGGTGAATTTGCAGATGATTTTAAACCCAATATTCCTTCCTTAGCCGGACATTTTTGCACGTATTTTCCTTCGTTTGACCAAAATATTATGGACACGCTTAGGTTTAACCGTTGGCGCAAAGATTTCGATTCATTATTAGTGAAAGGGCAAGTGCCGCACTTTAATTCATTACGTTTCCCAAATGACCATACGGAAGGACAGAAAATTGGTGCAAAAACCCCGTATGCTTACATGGCCGATAATGATTATGCGATTGGATTGTTTGTGGAGCACTTATCCAAATCTCCTATTTGGAAAGAAACGGCCATATTTATTGTAGAAGATGACGCCCAAAACGGTTCCGATCACGTAGATGCACACCGGACAACAGCCTATGTAGCGGGTGGATTTGTGAAAAGAGGATTTGTAGACCATACACCATACTCCACTTCGTCGATGTTGCGAACGATGGAATTAATTTTAGGCCTGCCTCCGATGAGTCAATATGACGCGTCGGCTATACCGATGTTTAGAAGTTTTACATCAAAAGCCGACCTCTCTGTTTTCAAACATATTTTGCCAACGGTCGATTTGTTCGAAAAAAATACGAAGGAGAATGCGAGCTCTCGTATGAGTGAAAAATTTGATTTCTCAAAAGAAGATTCAGCACCCGATTTAGAGTTAAACCAAGTTATTTGGAAAGCTGTTAGAGGAGAAGATTCCGAAATGCCAGCACCTAGAAGGGCTGCCTTGTTGAATACTACTGAGGGAGATGAAGATTAAGAATTTTTTACCCTTTTCATTTTTTGTGTATGTCCTAAGCTTTACTAACTTTTGGAAAGTTAGTAAAGCTAAAGGACATAAAAAATGGCTTCTATTGCTTTTATCAGTTAATTGGTTTACCCCATTTGTGGGTTTTGGGCAGAAAAACAATCCGGATACACTGGCAAATGTGGTTGTAAGTGCGAGCCGACAGCAGATTTCTAATTTAAAAACTCCCTATTCTGTAAGTGTCTTCCAACAAAAAGACATCGAGAAATTGGCATCACGTGCCACTCCCGATATGCTTTCAAATATCCCAGGAGTCTTCATTCAAAAAACCAATTTGGGAGGTGGTTCCGCATTTGTTAGGGGTTTAACAGGGAATCAAACCCTACTCATTATCGACGGAATTAGGTTCAATAATTCAACCTTTCGCTATGGTCCCAACCAATACCTTAACAACATAGACCCCTCCATAATATCCAAAGTCGAATTATTAAAAGGAAGTGGATCTGTGCAATACGGATCCGACGCATTAACGGGTGTCGTGAATTTCTTCACGCTTCAGCCTGAATTTACGGCTCAAAAAACATTTGGCGGACAGTTGTCGGCGCGCATAGCCACCCAAGGAATGGAGCTGAGCGAGCAATTAAAAATGACTTATAGCTCCGCAAATACCGGCATCGTTTTTGTGGGGGCCAATAAGCAATTTGGCGATATCGTACGAGGAGGTGGATTAGGTTTGCAGCGGCCTACCGGCTATAATGAATGGGATTATTTTGGTAAAATTCGCCAGCAATTATCAAAGGCATGGGTTTTAGAGGGCCTGTTACAAACCACTCAGCAAAGCCAAGTACCTGTTTTCCACAAAGTCCAATTGGAAAATTTCAAAATCAACGAAATGGATTTACAGAAATACCAAAGAGGCTATTTAAAGGCTATTGGCCGATATGAAAATCCCATTTTTAGAAAAATCGAGTTTTCTGTATCCCAACAAACCAGCATCGAACAAAGAAAACTTCAAAAAAATGCGTCTACGACACTTCGTGCTGAAAGAGATGAGATCACAACCATGGGAATTTTGGCCGACGTACAAAGTCAATTTTCTCCCTCTTGGTCCGCGCATAGCGGCATCGATTATTTCAATGACCGGATAAACAGCACGCGTGAAGATATTAATTTGACCAATAATTCGATCAAATCATTAAGAGGACTTTACCCCAATGACGCGGGTTACCAATACCAATCCATCTATTCCATCCATCACTTTGACTTAGATGCATGGCAAGTGGAAACCGGATTGCGCTTTCACCAAAATTTGGCTAGCCTGCCCGACACGACCCTAGGCTTGACGCAGGTAAAATCAAGTGCGCTGGTATATTCGTTGGGTGTAGCGCGCGCCATTAGCCAAGGAATTTCCCTCTATGCCAATACAAGTTCAGGATTTAGGGCGCCCAATATGGACGATTTAGGTAGCCTAGGTATCGTAGATTTTCGATATGAACTACCTGCTTTTGACCTAAAACCTGAGTATTCACAAAACTATGAGCTTGGAATTAAAATTTCAAAAGCTAAATTTTTTCAGGAATTAACCCTTTTTCAAACTGAATTGGAAAATTTAATCACCCGAATAAAAACGAGTCAATTCATTCAAAGTTATCCCGTTTACGAAAAACGAAATGTGGATAAAGCATTTTTACGTGGGGCAGAATGGAGCGGACGTTATGAACTTTCAAATTCCGTTTCTGCAAAAGCCAACATTTCCTATGTTTATGGCCAAAGCGTGACTTTAAATGAACCCATGCGGAGAATTCCGCCTTTGCATGGTGGCTTCAGCCTAAGCTATGCTAGAAAAAATCTGTTTGTAAATTCTGAACTTTTATTTGCCGCTGCCCAAGACCGATTAAGTGCCGGAGATAAGGCAGATAATCGAATGAACCCTTTGGGAACGCCGGGTTGGGCGATTATTAATGTGCAGGCCAATTACCATTTTAATTCACACCTCAGCATTTCTTTACAAGCCCAAAATATAGGCGATGTCGACTACCGCATGCATGGATCTGGAATCAATGGGGTAGGAAGAAGTTTGTGGGGCCAAATTCATTTGAAGTTTTAATTCTATGTCCTAAGCTTTACTAACTTTTCAAAAGTTAGTAAAGCTAATGGACATAACAAATCTCGCATATTGCTTTTATAAGTATCCTGATTTTTTGAGAATTCAAGGAAGGATCTTTGAATAGCCAATAATTCTTACATATATGTGAAATTTAATAGTCGCATTTGAAAAAAAGTATTATGAACAATACGGCTAAAAAAATGTTAGTTACACATGAAAAAATTACATCTTAATTTCATTTTTTTCCTTTTAATTTCTTCCATGAATATTGCTTGGGCTCAGACCAACGGCAGAATTTCGGGAAAGGTTATAGATAAATTAAGTCAAAAGCCTATCGAGGGGGTCAACATAAATTTAGAGTTGACCAATAAAGTAGGACAAACCGATAGCCTAGGAAAATTCAGAATCACTGGCATCCCCTTGAAATCGTATAATCTAATCTTATCCATGGTCGGGTATAAAAAGCAAACGCTTTTTAATGTCATTGTCAATGCAGGGAATGAAAGCTTTTTCAATATAGAATTAGAATCTGCCAACAATGAACTCAACGAAGTCATAGTAACTCAAAATCGAAAAACAGCAAAAGTCGCTACGCTTGAATCCCCATTAAGTGTTCAAAGGTTGACAACAGAGGAAATAAAAAGCAACCCAGGCGGAGATTTTGATATAAGTAAAGTGATACAAGCACTACCTGGCGTGGGTGGAGGGGCTCAAGGGGGCAGTTTCAGAAATGACATTATTATTCGAGGAGGTGGGCCAAATGAAAATGTTTATTACCTAGATGGCATCGAAATTCCCGTACTCAACCATTTTCAAACTCAAGGATCCAGTGGTGGACCTCAAGGCATGCTAAATGTTTCCTTCATCGAAGACGTAAAATTGAACTCTTCAGCATTTGACGCGCGATATGACAATGCATTAAGTTCAGTATTTCAGTTTCGTCAAAGAACCGGGAATCCCAATAAATTTCAAGGAAATGTGCGATTAAGCGCCACAGAATTCGTTTTAACTTCGGAAGGACCTTTATCAAAAAGTGGGAAAACAACTTTTTTGGCATCCGCAAGAAGGTCTTATTTGCAGTTTCTTTTTCAGGCATTAGATATCCCAATAAGACCTAATTTCTGGGATTTTCAAACCAAGATTACGCATCAAATTGACAATAAAACCTCCATTTCATTTATGGCTTTGGGGGCAATTGACGAATTCAGTTTTTCTGCCATCAAAGAAGAGACTCCTGAAAAACTGTACATCTATAATTCGAATCCACTCATCAACCAGTGGAATTACACGACGGGAATTACCCTTAAACGACTAACCGAAAATGGCTATTTTAATTTGGCCATCAGTCGCAATACGTTTGATAATGATATCAAAAAATACGAAGACAATCAAATTAAGGATCCTAATCTCGTCAACTTATCACTTCAGTCTAGAGAAACCGAAAACAAATTGCGATTCGATTTTAATACCAGTCAAAACGGATGGAAAATTAGTTACGGATTATCAGCCCAGTTGATTGATTACACCAACATTTCAAATACGGTTGTTCGTAAAAAATTAACGAATGCCGCGGGAACCATCATTCAACCAGAATTAAAATATACGTTCACAAGCCCACTAGGATCATTCGCAAAATATGGGGCTTTTGGCCAAGTAAGTAAAGTGTTTTTTGATACCCGACTAGGGCTAAGTGCGGGTTTAAGAACCGACATGAATTCATTTACAGACCAAGGAAGTGACCCACTCCAAACTTTATCACCAAGGCTGTCTTTAAGTTATGTTTTATCCGACAAATGGACTTTAAATGGGTCCATAGGGCGCTATTATAAATTAGCCCCATACACTATTTTAGGCTTTGCGGATAATAATGGGAAATTGGTCAATAAAAATGCCAAATACCAAGCAAGTGATCATTACGTTGCAGGACTTGAATATTTAGTGAACGATGGATTGCGATTTACGGCAGAAGCTTTTGTGAAAAATTATATCCAAGTGCCTATATCGATCAGTAAGGGGATTTCGTTGGCCAATTTAGGTGGGGATTTTAACGTGCTTGGAAATGAACCCGTGACTACTACGGGAAAAGGAGAAGCCTATGGTTTTGAGTTTTTTGCTCAAAAGAAACTGACGGATAAATTCTTTGGAATACTATCCTATACCTATTACAACAGCTCTTACAGCGGTTTAGACGGAGTATCAAAGCCAAGTAGTTGGGATAATAGACATTTACTTAGCCTCACCTGGGGTTATAAATTTCCTCGTAATTGGGAGTTAGGTTTAAAATTTAGATACCAAGGCGGGGCGCCTTATACGCCATTTGACGCGCTTGCTTCCCAAGCCAATTTCATGACGCAAGGGGGTGGAATTTTCGACTACACACAATTAAACACGCGGAGATTAAGAAGTTTCCATTCAAGCGATGTGCGCATTGACAAGAAATATAATTTAAAATCGATCACTATTGACGTGTTTTTGGATGTGACCAATTGGTACATCGCCGCAGCCGACGCAGTTCCCTATTTTGCATTTAAAAGAACGGATGACAACAAAGGTTTTGCCACCACAGATGGGAAACCTATTCAAACGAACGGGAGCAACGGCATACCTGTGTTGTTGAACAACGACAAACCTTCTGTTACGCCTACTTTTGGATTGATTTTGGAGTTTTAAGGAGTATTTGAATTGCATCAAATAATAAACAAAAAACCCGCAGATAAAATTTGCGTAGTAGGCCAACGTTAATTAGTCGGCGAAAGCCATTCGAAAAGCTTTAGCTTTCAAATCCCTTTCTAAGGTGGAAATGCCGATAGATTTCGCTTCTTTTTCCCAACCTTGTTGTACCGCTAATTTAACTTCCTTCATGATGTTTTCGGCTATCTCAGTATCCAGTCGAAAGAAAGACGCCGTTTCTCTTAATAAATTCCAATCCAAGGCATTATCCACATCCGAGATGTTTAAATGAAGACCTATGCCAGTCTCAACGGGATTAATGTCGTAAGCGGGAGATAAAACCCATCCCAATTTGTCCCATAAAAAACCATGGTTTCGTAAATGATCATCAACATTTGAAACCGCGATGGAAAAAGCAATTCTGCGATACAATTGGGATAAATCGGCCTGCACATTGGCCCCTTGCATGATGATAAAGTCTGCCACTTCAAGGTAACTAGCCCCATCTTGACCATCAGAATATCCCAAAAGTGTCATCGCTGAAGCAAAATGTTTTCTTTTTCCTAGACTCGTTCGATCAAAACGTTTGCTTAGAAAAGTATGTTGGCCCTTAGAATAAATTTCGGCCTTGGCATCTGCCATCAGAATACCTGCTTTTTTGGCTAGTCGATACGTGACCATTTCCCAACCACCCACATCGAATGTATCCAGCCCGCTAGGGAATTTCGCAATCCATAAATGCCCCTTTTCATCTGCTACACTTGCTTTCGGTCGAGCACCCCCTAACGAGGATCCTGGGGCAACTAAAAGATTTAACCAATGCAAATATTCAGGATCAGTCTGCACTCCCTCATGTTCTAAACGCAAACTTATTTGCGCTAATTCCCTTAGTGAAGTCCAAACAGGAACCGCATATTGCTTATTATCATCCAAAAAAGGTCCATCCATGGTATGCTTAAACCGCAATCCACCCATTCGATTCCCATCGAAAACACCTAATAAAAAATCCAACTCTGTCAGATTATTAGGTGCCCTTTTCTCCAAACGTACTAAAGCCGCATCACGTCTCCGCAATAAAACTCTACCCCAGCGATCCGGCGAAGAATCTAAAAATAGCCCAAAATTCGACTTGTCAACACTTAAATATTGTAAACCCTTACTGAATGCGAGATCAGGGTCTAACATTTGGGCAAAATTTGTTGACAACCAATCCGCAGCATACTCAAAGGAAAATACCTCTTTTCCCCGCAACAACTCTGAATGCAATTGACCCATCAGCATCCCCTCCGGTAATCCATCCCAATCAGCATACACATACACACTTCGATAGGCCATGATGATTATTTTTTAGGCGCTCTTTGTTTTGTTAAAAGCTGTAAGTCCTGCAAACGCCTTCCCAGCACGTCATCTTTCGCTAAAAGCAAAAAGTCCTCATCAAGTCTTAACACATGCAAGACCATAAAGTACGAACCCATACTCACCGTATCCACCCCTTTTTCAATGGAAACCAAGGTGGGCCGGCTAATTCCTGCGCGTAACGCCACCTGTTCTGCGCTGAGTTTTCTGCGCAGTCTGGCCAACTTAATATTCTCCCCCATACCGGCTAGAATTTTTCGGTATTTAGGCATTAATGGAAATCCTGAATTTGCCATAACATTAAATATAATTTACAAATATAATTAATTTTGATAAATTTAATTACTATTATACTTAATTCTAAACATATAAATTGGTCGGTTCGCTGTTTGCAATGAACCCGGTGTCCCTAAACGTACTTGAACTGATTTTATCTCGCATTACAAGGTGACAAAAAATGCCATTCATGTGGATCTCCCGGCCAACTCGCCCATCCGGAGTACTTATGATGCTTTTGCAAACCCAACCTTCTAATTAATCAATAGAAAAGCTGAAGTGGTCGTCAAAAAAACAAGCCCATTGACCCTCAGGAAATACTTTGCCAGTTTACAGAAAAACCCAAAGCCTTAAATACCTGATTTGACGGATTTCAACCTGATTTTATAAAACCTTTTTTGACTCCTCAATCAAAAGATCCAAATCCGCTTTCATCGCATCGGTCAATTCGCCCACATCGCGGCGCGTATATAGGTCGATGTCAAATCCCATTTTTTGCAATACATATTTCGCGGCTGTCGGATAAGACGTGTGCATCACATCCATGTTGTCTGCAAAAAATGCTTGGACTTTAGCGACTTGCGCTGACCTCCCCGCATCGTTGAAATGCGTGCAAAGCCACACAATTAATTCCGGAAATAAATTTCC